>NZ_JBXAFX010000016.1:0-80396 GCF_058793515.1 Novosphingobium sp. GW835-FHT14H07 | reverse complement strand
CACTGATCGACGCGCCGCGACAATCACATTCTCATCCTGATTGACGCGCAATCCTCATCCAGTTTGTCGCGCTACAGCTGCATCGTCATTCGGCCTTCCCCTGCGTGGCGGCATCGATCAGCAGGTTTACCCCAACCGTCAGACTGGCAATCGCTACGGCCGGCGCAATGATCGCCAGCGCTCCTTCGGCAAGGCCAGAAGTGTTCTCGCGCACCAAAGACCCCAGATCTGCATCAGGCGGCTGCAGCCCGAGGCCCAGGAAGCTGAGGCCAGACAGCAGCAGCACGATGAACACGAAGCGCAGGCCGATATCGGCAAACAGCGGCTTGATCATGTTCGGCAACACTTCCACCAGCGCCAGGTGCAGCCGCCCTTCGCCCCGCGCCCGCGCCACTTCCACGTAATCGAGTTTCGCCAGCCCCACCGCCAGCGAACGCGCGATACGGAAGTTGCCAGGCACGTAGGTTATGGCGATGATTGTCGTCAGCAGCACCAGCGAGGATCCGAACGCCGCCACCAGCACCAGCGCAAAGATCTTGCTGGGGATCGAGATCAGCGTGTCCATGGCGCGCGAAAGCAGTTCGTCCAGCCAGCGTGGCCCCACCGCTGCGGTCAAGGCCAAGCCGGTGCCGATACTGGCAGCAATCGCAACCGCGATCGCAGAAAGCCCGACAGTAAAGCGCGCGCCGGAAAGCAGGCGGCTCAGGACGTCGCGCCCCAGGAAATCGCTGCCCAGCCAGTAGGCACTGCTCGACCCGGCAAAGACTTCCTGATTTACGAAGGAGCCCGGGGGATAGGGCGCAATCCATGGCCCGATCACAGCAACCACGATCCAGAACAGCACCAATGCAAGTCCGATCTTGCCCGATAGCGGCAGGCGCCCTGCACGGCGAATGAGATTGGCCATGGTCATCCCTGTCGCAAACGTGGATTGGCGAGGATGGCAACCGTGTCGGCGATCAGCACCAGCAGCAGGTATGCTGCGCAGAAGATCATGGCGCAGGCCTGCAGCAGCGGCATGTCGCGCGATGTCACCGCATTGACCATCAGGCTGGCCAGCCCCGGATAGCTGAAGATCGTCTCCACGATGATCGCCCCGCCGAAAAGGTAGGAAAGGCTCAGCGCCATCGCATTGGCAATCGGCCCCACTGCATTGGGCAGGACATGGCGCACGATCAGGCGCGCTTGCGAAACGCCCTTCAAGCGCGCCATTTCCACATAGGGTCGGTCCAGTTCGGCAATGATTGCCGCCCGGATCATTCGCCCCAGCTGAGCAATCACACCCACGCCCAGAACCATCACCGGCATGGCATAGGCACGCAGGAACTCGCCCAGTGTCGGGTCCTGCGGCACAATGGTGATCGACGGGAGCCACAGCAGCTTTACCGAAAACACCAGCACGGCAATCGTCGCCACCAGGAACTCCGGCAGGGCCACCATTGCCAGCGTCATGATGTTGAGCGCGCGATCCGTAGACCTTCCCCGCGTAACGGCGGACCAGATGCCGATCAGAAAGGCGAACGGCACCGAAAACACGGTCGTCAAGCCCGCCAAAGTCAACGTGTTGGGCAGCCTTTCGGAGATGATCTCGGCAACTGGCTTGTTGGCAACGATGCTATTGCCCGGATCGCCCACGGCGATGGCCCGCAGCCATTCGAAGTAGCGGACCACGGCCGGCCGATCGAGGCCCATCTCATGCCGCAAAGCCGCAATCTGTTCGGGCGTTGCGCCTTGCCCCAGCAATTCCTGCGCCGCATCGCCCGGCAGCAGGCCGCTGATCGTGAAGACCACCGCCGAAACCAGCAGCAGGGTGATGAATGCAAGGCCGATGCGCTTGGCCACCAAGCGGGCCGGACCACGCCAGGGAGAACCAGAAGCTGCGCCGCTCATGCTTCAAGCCACACGTGTTCGCCGAAAGAATAGCCCATCAGGCCACCCAGCGGGATTGGTTGAAGCCCGCGAATGCGTCGGTCATAGCCGTCGAGCAGGCTTATGAACACCGGAATGCCCAGCCCCCCGGTGCGATGGATCATCCATTGCATCTCGCCATAGATCGCCTTGCGCAGTGCCGGGTCGCGCGATTGCCGCGCCTCGATCAACAGCTTGTCGAACTTCGCATTCTTCCACCCCGCCTCGTTCTCCGTCGCCTTGGACTGGAAGAACAGGCTGAACTGGAGGTCGGTCGTTGGCCGCTGGTTGATGTTCCCGAAGGTCAAAGGGTGTTTCATCCAGTGGGTTGACCAATACCCGTCACTTGGCACGCGATTGATCGCCAGATTGAGCCCGATCTGCGCGGCGTGCTCCTGAAGGATCGACCCCATGTCCACGGATTGCGTTGCCGCCGGCGAGACATAGACCGGCAGACGAGTGCCCAAGAGGCCAGACCGCTTGAGCAGGAACTTCGCCTTGTGCGGGTCGAACGCGCGCTGCGGAATGTCGGCGTTGAAATAGGGATCCAGCGGCGAGATTGGCTGGTCGTTGGCAATCGTCGCAAAACCCCGGAACAGCGCCCGCTTGATCAGGTCCCGGTCCATCAGGTGCTTCATCGCCAGCACGAAATCGGGATGGCCGGTCACTGGATTGTCCTGCCGCATGACCAGATCGGTATAGAGCCCTGACTTGGTCTCCATCACCAGATGCGATGACGATGCCCGCACCCGCTTCACCGATCCCGGACTGACAGAGATGCACATCTGCACGTCGCCCGAAAGCAGAGCGTTTACCCGTGAAAGCTCGTCCGGAATCGCGATCAGCTCGATCTCGTCGAGATAGGGCTGCCCCGGCTTCCAGTAGTTGGGATTGCGCTGCACGATCGTGCGGATGCCCGGAACGAAAGCCTTGAGCGCGAACGGCCCGGTACCATTTGCCTTGTTGAATTCCCGCCGGCCGTTCTCCACGATCACGAACTGAGGCTGCGCCAGAATGATGGGAAGGTCGGGATTTGGGCCGATCAGGCGCAATTCCACTTCGTGCGCATTCACCCGGCGCGCACTGGCGAACTGCTCCGCCACTGCCTTGACCTTCGATCCCACCGCCGGATCACGGTGACGCAGCAGCGAATGGACAACATCGCCAGCATCGAGCGACTTGCCGTTGTGGAACTGCACGCCGCGGCGCAGGCGGATGGTCCACGTCACATTGTCGGTGGATTCGATCGATTCCGCCAGACCCGGCTTCACCGCCAGCCCGCGATCGTATTGCGTCAGTCCGCTATAGAGCAGGAACATGCGCATGTAGTCGCTGGAATTGCCCGCACGCGCCGGGTCCAGGGTATCGGAAGTCGATGCGACGATTCCGGCGACGCGAATCCGGCCGCCCCTGCGGGGTTTCCCGATCAGCCTGTCGGCAGGGGCCAGCGCGACCCCCGCAGCAAGGCTTCCCAGCAAGAGACGGCGCGAAAGCATCAGAGGCCGACGACCGCGGGAAGCGCGCCGATGTGCGGAATTTCCACATCGCGATAGTTGGCGTTCGAAGGCTCATGTCCGCGGCCGATAAACACCCGGCAGCCAAAGCCGAGGTCGGTCGCGGTATTCTGGTCATAGCGGAAGCTCGACGAGACATGCATGCCCACTTCCGGTCCCATGCCGAGCTGGTCGAACATGTACTCGAATGCCTGCATGCGCGGCTTGTAGGCCTGCGCGCTCTCGGCGGTGTAGACCTTGTAGAATGTCGCGCCGAGCTTTTCGACGTTCGACATGATCTGGCTGTTCATCGCGTTGGAAAGGATCACCAGCGGGATCTTGTCGCAGATCTTCGAAAGGCCACCAGGCACGTCATCGTGCGGCCCCCAGGTCGGCACCGCTTCATAAATCGCGGTCGCCTCGGCCAGGCGGAACTCCACACCCCACTTCTTCGAACAGCGCTCCAGCGAATTGGCTAGGACTTCGCTATAGGGCTTCCAAGGACCCAGCACCTCATCGAGCCGATAGGCTGCCCAGTCATTGCAGAATTCCGGCAGAGCCTCGGCGGCAATGCGGTCAGCATAGAGTGCCGTCGCCATCTCCGTCATGCGGAAGCGGGTCAGCGTGCCGTAGCAATCGAAGCTGATGAACTTGGGCGTGAAAACAGCTGTGGTCATGATCGAAACTCGTTTCCTGTTTCTGGCCCCGTTGACTCTTGAATTCTCGAGGGCCTTGTGACCGGGAAAGATGACCACCGATCAGGCAGAACTTGCACCCGTTCGTTCAAGCCGGGCAAGGCGCACTGCACTGTTCTGATGGGATTCCGCAGCACGTCATGCCGCACTTCAATAGCCCCGCTTGCGGTCGACTTCGCCCAGCAGCGCATCACCCGCCAGCAACCGCTCAAGATTGTCGGCCAGGACGTTACCCGCCGTCTCGTGGCGCGTCTCCGCTGCCACGTGCGGCGTCAGGAAAATGGCGGGATGGCTATAGAATGCATGGCCCTCGGGCAGTGGCTCCGGGCAGGTCACGTCAAGCATGGCTGCGCGCAACTGCCCTTGGTCCAGGGCTTCGATCAGGTCTTCGGCAACCAGATGACCGCCCCGCCCGGCATTGATGACGGCACTACCGACCGGCATCTTGGCAAAGGTCTCACGGCACAGAATTCCGCGAGTCTCGTCCGTCAGTGGTAGCAGGCAAACGAGAATGTCCGCCTGCATCAGAAATGCATCCAGTTGCTCCGTGCCGGCAAAGCACTCCACGCCCGCGATCTCCCGCCGGGTCCTGCTCCAGCCCGACAACGGAAAGCCCAGCGGCTTGAGCACGTCCAACGCCGCTCGCCCCAGTTCACCCAGGCCCATCACGCCGATCCGGCTTTCCGACGCCAGCCGCGTGTGCCGATAGGTCCAGCGCCCGGCCCGCTGTTCCGAAATGAAGAACGGCAGGTCGCGATGCAGGGCAAGGCAAGCCATCGCCACGTATTCTGCCATGCCGGTAATGATGCCCTGCTCCACCATTCGCACCACCCGCACCTGTGGTGGCAGCGCGCCGATAGGCAACTGGTCGATACCAGCACCCACGCTGAACAGGATCTCGAGGTTGGGAAACTGCGCAATGAAGTCCGGGGGTGCATTCCAAGTGGCAATATACCGGACGACCTGCGGATCGACGCTGTCCTTGCCCCAGTGCAGAAAGGGCATTTGCGGAACGCGCGAGGCAACGATCTCGCGCCACACCCGACCGCGTTGTTCCAGACCGTGATAGAGCAGTGTCACTTGCGCATCTTCCTTTGCCGCCACCACATCATGGGGCCGGTGATCGAAAGAGCCATGATTGCCAGTGCTTCCAGAAGAAGCATGAGCATTCCGAAAATTCCCCCGCTGTCGCCAGTATGCAAAGGCAGGACCTTCATCCACAGGGCCGGACTTTGCGCGGCGGGAACGACGTGCAGCAGCCTTGCGTCCGAAAGCCTGACCGAGACGGCATGAACTGCCAATGGTCCCTCTTCCGGCGCGCGGAAGTTCACATCGACCCGGTCAGCGGCCGGAAAGCGCACGTCCCGTATTGCCGCGGCAGGATAGGCTCGCGTTGCCGATCCCATCGCCCCATCGAGTTGCATCGGACTTGCCACAAAGGCCGTGGTTGCCATCGGCGCGGCAGGTGCCAAATCGGGAGCGGCAAGCAGCACGCCAGTCACCGCGCTGAACAGCACCAGCAGCGATGCCAGCACGCCCCCGCTGCGATGCCATTGCCGCAACCGCACGCGCGCGGGCATCTTCGGATTGATCTTCAGCGATGTCTTCCAGCGCCCGGCCGCAGGCCACCAGAACCCTAGCCCGGTTCCCGACAGCATCAGCAGTACGATGCCATTGAGCGCAACGAAGGCAAGGCCGGCCGTGCCCGACATCAGCCGGTAGTGCCACTGAAGGGCAGCCTCCAGCGGAAAAGCCCAGATTCCACCTTCGCGCAGGATCACGCCCGATGCCGGCTCGATTGCGGCATAGTGCGTGCTACCGTCGGCTCTGGCCAAATGCGCCATTGCCGGCCCGCCAGGATATGCAGGCAGATATAGCCGCGTAAGCCTCATGCCGGTACGGGCCGCTGCCGCTGCAAGCGCCGGAACCCCGAGCACCGGACCATCGGAGCCTTGCGGTTCCAGAACGTAGGCAAGCGGCTCCCGCAGCAGCAGGATTGTGCCCGTCAGCGCCTGCAGGAAAATCAGCGGCGCGAACAGCAGGGCCATACGGCGATGCCATGTCAGAAAGCCGCTACGCGCCATGGGAGCTTTGCCGAAAAGTCGGGTTGCCGGAGCGGGTGCTCCGGCAACCCGGTTCATCAGAACGTGAAGGTGGCGCGCACGTTGAACGCCCGCGGCGCACCCGGCGCAATCCAGAACCGCGAGTAGGACGCCGTATAGAACTCCTTGTCGAACAGGTTGGTCACATCTGCCGTGAGCTTGATGTTGTCGGCCGGTTCATAGCTCGCCATTGCGCGTGCGATGATGTAGCCGGGCAGTTCAAACGTCGTGCCGGTCTCGCCCAGACGCTTGCCGACATAGTTTACGCCCGCCCCCAGCGTGAAGCGCTGCTCACCCAGTGTGAAACCCTTGTTCACGATCAGGTTCGCCGCATGCTTGGGAATGTTGATCAGCCGGTCGCCCGGATTGATGGCCAGTCCGAAGTCCTTGTCTCCCGCCGCCGTGGTCCATTCGGCATCGAGGAAGGCATATGTGGCGATGATCGAGATATCGCCCGGTAGATTGGCGTTGAAGTCCACTTCGACACCGCGCGAGCGGGCCGCACCGCCGGCAATGGAGAAACCGGCATTTGCAGGGTTCGTATCGGCGGTCAGGATGTTGTTCTTCTTCATCGTGAACGCGGCGATCGAGCCGCTCAGCGCACCGCCGGGTTCACCCAGTCGCAAGCCCACTTCATAGGACTTGCTCATTTCCGCCGGGAACGGTCGGCTGGCTGCGTCGACCCCGCTGTTCGGACGGAAGCCTTCGCCATAGCCCGCGAAGATCGAGAGATCGTCGTTGATCTCGTAAAGCGCACCGGCCGTCGGGCTGAACTGCTTGATGTGGACGTTGGTTGTCCGGTTGTTGTTCCGGTTCAGCACGGTCTGGCGATAATTGTCGTAACGACCGCCAACGCGCACCTTTAGCCTTTCACCAAGGTCGATCTGGTCCTGGAAATAGACGCCCCAGGCCTTCTGCGTCTCATAGGTATTGGTCAGCGGCGTCGCGCCGAGAGCCAGCGTCTGGCCATAGACCGGGTTGAAGATATCAACCGCGTAGTTTGCGGCGGTAACCGGTGTACCCGCGGTATAGTTTGCAGGGCGACCGCGCAGCTGAAGCAGGTCGATCCGGAAGCGATCCCAGTCCGCGCCCAGCAATACGTGGTGTGTGATCCCGCCGGTGTAGAACTTGCCCGAGATTTCGCCGCGCACGACAAGATTGTCGGTGCTGTAATCGCGCGAACGGCGCTGGCGGGCGAGGAAATTGCCGGGCTTGCCCAGCGTCTGGCGGCGGTTGGTGCCGAGCGGATCGAGTTCTGCCTCGCTCGAGAAGCCCTTGAACTCCGTCTCGCGGTAACCGAAGCCGGCGAGGAAGTACCAGTCGCCCCCCAGCTTCTGCTGGAACTGCACCTGATGCCCCAGCACATCGACCCGCATGTCACCATCGCCCGGCTCACCGAAGAAGGTCGAGCGGTCAACCACGCCAAGCTTGTTGTTCACCGCGATCGTGCCGCGATCGAACGGCACCCGGTTGTGCATGAACTCCAGCTCGTAGGAGATACTGGTGTCCTTGCTCGGCGCGAACAGGATCGAAGGATTGGCTGTGTAGAGCGTCTGGTGAATGGTATCGCGGAAGCTGTCGCCGTCCTGCGCCGCGCCATTCAGGCGGATCGCCACGGTATCGCTGAGCGAAAGATTGTAGTCCGCCTCGACACGGTAGGTGTTCCAGCTACCACCCTGAACGGCAAAGGTGCCGAACGTGTCGCCGACCTTGGCCTTCTTGGTGGTGATGCTGATCGTGCCACCGGGTTCACCGCGGCCGAAGACGGCGCCGTTGGGACCCTTCAGGATTTCGATCTTCTCGATGTTCGATGCATCGCGCGGGCCGCCATAACCGCGGCCGCCATTGAAGCCGTTGACGAGCACGCCGCCTGCGAAGTTCTCGTCACCCGCAAAGCCGCGAATGGCAAAGCCGTCGAACAGACCGCCGAAGTTGTTCTGGCGCGAAACGCCGCTCGACAGGTCGAGCGCGGCATCGAAGCGGGTGATGTTGAGGTTCTGCAGCGTCTTGGCGTCGATCACCTGCACGCTCTGCGGAATGGAGGCGAGCGGTACGTCGCCGCGGTACTGCTGCCGCTGGCCGATGACGACCATTTCCTCGGCAGGTGCCGCCTCTTCCTCTGCGGGGGCTGCGCTTTGCGCCCAGGCAGTGATCGGCATCGCTCCCATGGCAACGCCGGCAATCAGCGCGCCCTTTACTGCGGACATTTTCTTCATCGCAACTTCACCCCTCGTCTGTGATGCGTGTCTCCGATCCCGCCCCGACCATGTAACATTGTTACATTGCCTTCAAGCGAAACCGTCGGTTTGAACCGTCCTGCGTCTTTGTTCTTATTCCTCGAGCTTATGGGTCCGCAGACGAATCTTCCGTCGAAAGGGTGCGCGGCGACGAACGATTATTGTGAAAAAGGGATGACACCGGAGTCTTTGTGCCGTCGTGCCCGTTTCCAGTCGACGCAAGGCCCGCGCAGCGCGCCCTTTCGTCGTGCGGGGCATTCTCCGCTGCGCCGGCGCCCCCAATCGGTGATTTCTGCTGAAAGCGCTTTGCTTTCCGCTCAATCCGTTCGCCAACGGCCAATATAAGGTCTCCAGTGCATACGGGAGGAGCCGCTTGTGACCCGCGAATTGCCCAATCATTCGGTCGTTGCTATGGGCTGCGCAATGCGGGAACTGCTGATCAGACTTGCGATCGTTTTCTCGGTCCTTCTGGCCGGAATGCACTTCCCTGCCCATGCCGCGCAGAATGCTATCGATGGCGAAGTCGAGGCATATACCTGCATTGAGCATGGTGAAGACGACACTGCTGTCAAGCATTCCGCCCAGCCCGATGATCAGGCAGGGGAAGCCGCCCACCATCATCACAGCCCGATGGTCATCGGCATGGACCTGAAAGCCGGGGCAAACGACCTTGCTCCAACGCCATCATTGCACTTCCCGGCCAGGGCAACAGCGCTGACTTCGCGCAAGACAGTCCCTCCGCTTGAGCCGCCATTGACCTGATCCCTTGTGCAGGGCGGTTCGTTCGCGAGCCGCCACGAACTTGCGTTCAGGAAAGGCATTGCAATGAATACCCGCAATTTGGTTGTGGGCGGCACCTTGGCCGTCCTCGTGGCTGCTGCAGGCGGTTACGCGCTGGTCAAAAACGGCACCGCACCGGCGCCTCAAGCCGAGCAGGCTTCCGCGCCCGTAGCGCCGATGGAACTGACCGACGCCCAGTTCGCCCGGCTCGGCATCAAGACGGCTGCCGCGCGCCTGAGCGGAGAAGTGCCCCTGGGTGCAGTTCCTGGCGTCATCACGCTTCCCCCCGAAAGCCGGGTGGCCGTGACAGCCGCCCTGCCCGGCGCGATCCGGCAGGTCTTCGTGATCGAGGGACAGGAAGTGCGCCGCGGACAGCCGCTGGCAACAATGGTCAGCCGCGACGCGATGGAACTGGGCGGGTCGCGCAGCCGCGCATCGTCGCGCCTATCGCTGGCAAGGGCGAACCTCGCCCGCACCGAAGCGCTCTTCAAGGAAGGCGTGATTGCCGGCGCGCGCGTGCAGGAAGCGCGGGCCGAACTTGCTCAGGCGCAGTCGGAAGCGGGTGAGGCCTCGCGTATCCTGGCAGCCTCCGGCGCCAGCGGCAGCGGCATGGTAACCTTGCGCGCGCCGATTTCAGGCCGCGTGTCCAAGGTCGGCGTGCAGACCGGTGGGCCGGTCGACGGCATGACCGCGCCTTTCGTGATCGACGCGGCAAATGCGTACCAGCTCGATCTGCAGTTGCCAGAGAGGCTGGCCGCGAATGTCCGCCCCGGCATGACCGTAGCCCTGCCCGGCATCGCCACAGGCCGCATTCTGTCGGTCGGCTCCAGCATCGATCCCGCAACGCGAAGCGTGGTTGCCAAGGCAACCATTGGCGGCGCGCAAGGGCTGATCGCCGGCAAGTCGGTAATGGTCACCATCGGTGCGGGCAGCAGCGGCGAAGTGGTGAGCGTCCCTTCCGCTGCATTGACCCGCATTGCCGAAAAGGACGTGGTCTTCGTCCGCTCCGGCAATCGCTTCGCGCTGCGCGAGGTTCGCCTTGGCGGCAGCGGCAATGGCGAGACTGCGATCCTGGCGGGCCTGAAGCCCGGCGAGGTGGTGGCAACCAGCGCAATCCCCGAACTCAAGATGCTGCTGGGCGGCGGGGGTGAGTGATGCTGAGACGCCTTGTTGAATGGTCGCTGGGGGCACGGCTTGCCGTGCTTGGCCTCGCGCTGGCGCTGGCGATTTTCGGAGGCTGGTCGTTCCAGAACCTGCCGATTGACGCATTCCCCGATATCTCGACCACGCAGGTCAAGATCATCATGAAGGCTCCGGGGATGACGCCGGAGGAGGTCGAAAGCCGCGTCATCACCCCTATCGAGATGGAGATGCTGGGCATCCCCAACCAGGAGATCCTGCGCTCGGCCGCCAAGTACGGCATTGCCGACATCACCATCGACTTCTCCGACAGTACCGACATCTACTGGGCGCGCACCCAGGTCGCGGAACGTCTCAACAACGTCATGGCCGATCTGCCCTCGTCAGTGGAAGGCGGCCTCGCGCCGATCTCGACGCCGCTGTCCGACGTCTACATGTTCACCATCGAAGGTCCGCAATCGCTGGCGGAAAAGCGCCGCGTGCTCGATTGGGTCATCCGCCCTGCCCTGCGCACGGTGCCCGGCGTGGCTGACGTGAACTCGCTCGGTGGTCATGCCGAGACGTTCGAGGTTCGGCCCGATCCCGGCGCCCTCGCGGCGGCTGGCCTGACCTATCACGATCTCCAGACCGCGATCGAAAGCGGCAACCGCAATGATGGCGCCGGCAGGCTGGCCAATGGCGAAAGCACGCTTATCGTGCGCTCGGTGGGCGCCATCCAGACCGCCGATGACCTTCGCGCCATCGTCATCCGCAGCCAGGCCGGCACTGTCCTGCGCCTTGGCGACGTGGCGACGGTAACCACCGGAAGCCTGACCCGCTATGGCGCCGTGACCAAGAACGGCACGGGCGAGGCGGTCCAAGGGCTCGTCATCGCCCTGCGCGGCGCCGATGCCAGCAAGGTCGTCGAAAACGTCAAGACGCGCATGACCGAAATCGAAAGCGGTCTGCCCCAGGGCATGACGATCGACGTGTTCTACGATCGGTCCGAACTGGTCGGCCACGCTGTCTCGACCGTGGAGAAGGCCCTGATCGAGGCGAGCGTGCTTGTCGTCCTGCTGCTGTTCCTGTTTCTCGGCAACGTCCGCGCCTCGCTGATCGTGGCGGCAGCCCTGCCCATGGCAACGCTGATCACCTTCATCCTGATGCGCTGGCTGGGCATGTCGGCCAACCTGATGAGCCTTGGCGGCCTTGCCATTGCCATCGGCATGCTGGTCGATGGCGCGGTGGTCGTGGTCGAAAACGTGGTCGATCGCTTTGCCCATCCGCACCACGGCTCGACCAGCAAGCTCCATCAGGTTCTTGTCGCCACCAGCGAAGTGGCAACCCCGGTTGCCTCGGGCATGGCGATCATTGCGCTGGTGTTCCTGCCGCTGCTCACGCTGCAAGGATTGGAGGGCAAGCTGTTCGGCCCGGTGGCGATGACGATCGTGCTGGCACTGGCCGGCGCCCTGGTCCTGTCGCTCACGCTGATCCCGGTCCTGTCCTACTTCGGCCTGAAGCAGGATGGAGGCCACGACGACCCATGGCTGATGCGCCAGTTGAATCCCCGCTATCATTCGGCCCTGCAATGGGCGTTCGAAAACCGGACGCGCGTCTACGGCATGGCCGGCGGGTCGCTGCTGGCAGCGGCGGTTGCCTATGGCTTCATCGGCAAGACCTTCATGCCGACGATGGACGAAGGCGCGGTGCTGATGCAGCTGGAAAAGCAGCCAAGCATCGGGCTGGACCACACCATCGCGGGAGACCTCAAGGCCCAGAAGCTGATCATGTCGAAGGTGCCCGAGGTGCAGGACATCATCGCCCGTGTCGGTGCCGATGAACTCGGCCTGGACCCGATGTCGCTCAACGATACCGATACCTTCATGCGCCTGAAGCCGCGCGAGGAATGGCGCGAGCAAGACAAGGAATGGCTGATCGAGCAGATTCGCCTCGCCATGGAGGAAATGCCCGGCGTCGAAGCATCGTTCACCCAGCCCATCGAGATGCGCGTTTCGGAAATGCTCACCGGCGTGCGGGGCGATCTGGCGCTCAAGATCTTCGGGCCCGACCTTGAAACCCTTGGTCAGATTGCCGCCAAGGCACAGGATCGGCTGCGCAGGATCGATGGCGTTACCGAGGTCAAGACCCTGGCGGACGACAAGGTCGATTACCTCCAGATCGATATTGACCGCCTGGCTGCGGGCCGTGCCGGAATGCCGGTAGCCGAACTGCAGGACGTGCTGCGCGCCCAGCTCGAAGGGACCGACGCGGGCGTGGTTGCGCAAAGCCATCGGCGCGTGCCGATCGTGATAAAGGGCGATCCGGCCAATGCCGGGAGCCTCGATGTCTTCGCAAACCAGTTGATCCGCAGTCCCGACGGCACGCTGCTGCGCGTAGGCGATGTGGCCCGCGTCCATCAGGTCGAAGGCCCGGTCAAGCTCGACCACGAGAACGGATCGCGCTTTGCGGTGGTGCAGGCTTTCGTTTCGGGGCGGGATCTCGTCGGTTTCGTCGACGAGGCCAAGGCCGACATTGCCGCCAATATCCAGCTGCCGCCCGGATATCGCCTGGAATGGGGCGGTCAGTTCGAGAACCAGCAGCGCGCCTCGGCCCGGCTCGGTGTAGTCCTGCCGATTGCCTTGCTGCTGATCTTCGGCGTGCTGTTCTGGACCTTGCGCTCGATCAGGGCCTCGCTGCTGATCATCGCCATGATTCCCTTCGCAGTCGTGGGCGGGATCGTGACGCTGGCGGTGTCGGGCGAGTATCTCTCGGTGCCCGCCTCGGTCGGGTTCATCGCCCTGCTCGGCATCGCCGTGCTCAACGGGCTCGTCATGGTCACGTACTTCCGCCAGTTGCGCGATCAGGGGCTGACCCTGGAGCGAGCCGTTCGCCAGGGTGCAGAGCGTCGTCTCCGCCCGGTGCTGATGACCGCCGCGATCACCGCGTTCGGCCTCGTGCCGCTGCTGTTTGCCAGTGGTCCGGGCTCGGAGATCCAGCGGCCGTTGGCGATCGTCGTGATTGGCGGTCTCTTCACCTCGACGCTGCTCACCCTGTTCCTCCTGCCGATGCTCTATGAGCGGTTCGGCGAAAAATCCGCCGAGCGCGCTGCGCTCGATGGCGGGATGGAAGGCGCTTCAGCATGAAGTACAATCTTGTTCTTGCATGGCCGCTGCTGATGGCGGCCCCGCTCCTTGCCCAGACCAGCGACCAGTCGCTCCCCGGCCTCTCCGATGCCGCCGTCGTGGAGGCGATCGAGGCCCACCCCCGGTCTCGCGCGGCCGATGCCAGGGTTGAAGCTGCACGGCAGGAGGCGAACGCGCTAGGTGCCACCCAGAACGAGTTCACGGTGTCCGGCGATGTCAGCCGGCGCACCATCCAGGACGAAGGGCGCTACGCTGAATACACCGTCTCGCTGGAACGTCCGATCCGCCTGCCGGGCAAGTCCGCGCTTGACCGCAAGGCCGGCGCTCTCGGTGTCCGCGTTGCCGAACTGCGCGCCGAAGACGCCCGCCACCAGCTGGCGCTGCAACTGAACGAGCTGTGGTGGGATTGGGTCGCGGCAGCTGCCGAGGCCAGCACGCTGGCCCAGACGCAACAGACGCTGGAGCGCGCCTATCGGGCAGTGGACAGCCAGGTGCGCGTGCAGGATGCTGCGCAAGTGGATGCCGACCGTGCCATGGCCGAGGCCGCCATGAACCGCGCCGGGCTGGATGCGGCGCTTTCCGGGGCAGGAATTGCGCGCGAAAGGCTGGTCGCCCAGTTCCCGCAACTGGCCTTGCCTGCCGAAGCGCCACCGTTGTCCAAGCCGGGGCTGCCACCTGAGGAACTTGCCCGCCTGCGCGAAGCCGTCATGACCTGCAATCATGAACTCCCCGCGGCATTGGCCGAATCCGAGCGGCTCGCCGCCCTGGCTGAGCGCAGCCGTCGCAACCGCATCGCCGATCCGACTATCGGCGCGCAGTTCTTCAGCGAACGGGGCGGACTGGAACGTGGCGCCGGAATCGTGTTTTCGATGCCGATCGGCGGCCGCTACCGCGCAGCGCTCTCCGATCAGGCCGCAGCCGAGGCGCAAGTTGCTGTTGCCGAAGCCGCCAGCGCCCGTTTCGACGTGATCGAGATGGCCACGACAGACTACTCGGCAGCGCTCGGGACAGTGCAGGCATGGAAGGCGACAGCGGCGGCCGCAGCCAGCAGCAGGCGTGCGGCCGACCGGCTGGAGGCCGGCAATCGCCTCGGTCACGTCGATCTCGCCGATCTGCTTCTCGCCGAGCGTCAGGCAAAGGATGCAGCTCTGGCCGAAACCCAGGCACGGGCCGCAGCGCTGCGGGCCGAGACGAAATTGCGCATCGATGCCCATCATCTCTGGCTCGATTGCAGCCACGAACAGGGCGAACAGGAATGATCCAGTAGTTGTCGGATTTTCGTTTCACCGTTTTGACTTGCGTGTGTCGAAAGCGGGACGGCAGGCTGACAACTTACGGAAAAGTGCGTTAACTGCGCGCTTGACCAGCAGTTTGAGGTTGACGGTCGTGGTGTTGCTGCGCAAACCGCAAGGTCTGCCGTCACGGCACCATGGCACGGGGACCGATGAGCCAGATTTTCAGTTTCGACGCGACCGACCAGGCGATCATCCGCGAATTGCGGGCGAACGGGCGGGCCAACAACCAGCAGATCGCCGAAGTCCTGGGGCTTACGGCGACGACGGTGTCAACCCGCATCCGCCGCATGGAAGATGCCAACCAATTGCGCGTTGTCGCTGTGTCGGACTTCACCGCCCACGGTTTCAACGTCCTGCTGCGCATCTCGGTCGAGGTTGACGGCCGCCCGGCGTCAGAGGTCGCGCAGGAACTGGGCGCCCTGCCCGAAGTGGTCGCTGCGCACATGGTGACCGGTCGCTACGACATCGACATGCTCGTCGCCCTGCACGATTTCGACGACCTTTCGGAATTCCTGCTCGACAAGCTTTCCACCGTGCGCGGCATCCGCACGCTGACGCCACACATCGTGGTCGACATCATCAAGTACCAGTTCGACGTCGCTCCGATCGAGGGCCGCCCCGGCGAGAGCCGCGGCAATGGAGGGAACGCCTGATGGCCGCGGTTCAGCTTGACGCACTTGACCGCCAGCTGGTCGACATGCTGGCGCTCGACGCACGCATCTCCAACCGCAAGATCGCGGCAGAACTCGGCGTTACCGAAGGCACCGTGCGCGGGCGCATCAAGCGGCTGCAGCAGGACGGCCTGATCGCCTTTACCGCGATCACCGGGTTCGAAATGGGCAAGCTCGCCCGTCTCGCTTTCATCAACGTCCAAGCCGATGTCGACCGTGTCCGCGAAGTGGCACAGATCATCGCCGAGGTGCCGGGCGTCAACGCCGTGCTGATCACCATGGGCCAGTTCAACATCACTGCGATGAGCCTGATCGACGAATTGGACGAACTGGTCGAACTGGCCTCCGACAAGATCTTGTCCATCGACGGCGTCCACCACGTGGAAACCTCGATTGCGGTCAAGACGGTCAAGTACAACGCCCGCATGGCCAAGATCACCAAGCCGGAAGTGGTCCCCGACGACGATTGAGAGCCGCAGCGTTCACGACATCAAGAACCGGTTTGGCGATTGTTTCCCCGGGGAAACACGCTGAAGTGGTTCTTCGATGTGGGTGAGAAGCTGGTCGATCAGCCCTCCAATAAGGCTGCTCGCACCATCGCCCGCAGCATGTCCTTGCGTACCTTGCCGCTGGCCGTACGCGGGAAATCGCTGACGAATTCGAACCGCTCGGGGATCTTCTGACGGGCAAGGCCCGATGCGGAAACGTGTGCCACCAGGTCCCCGCTGCCGGCCTCGCCTGCAAGGATGACATAGGCGCAAACGCCTTCGCCAAGGCGCTCGTGCGGCATGGCAACGATCGCCGCTTCCTTCACCGCAGGGTGCGTGTGCAGCACGTCCTCGATTTCCTTGGCCGAGATGTTCTCGCCACCGCGAATGATGAGGTCCTTCTTGCGACCCGTGATCGTGACTGCGCCAGAATCGTCCAGCACGCCAAGGTCGCCGGTGCGGAAGAAGCCGTCCGGCGTGATCGCCTCGGCGGTCTGTGCTGCGTCGGCGTATCCCATCATCATGCCAGGGCCACGTGCAAGGATCTCGCCTTCTACTCCGCGCGGCAAGGCGTGGTCCTCGTGGTCGACAATGCGGACTTCGTAGTCCACCACTTCACCGTCGGTAGTGGCGGCAAGACTTTCGTCGCGGGGCCAACCGAATGTCACCAGCGGCACTTCGGATGCACCGAACACGCGGAATGCCCTGCAGTTCTCGAAGGCAGCGTTGGCCGCCGGGATGAGGTCTGCCGGCACGGCCGCGCCACCGCATGCGAAAAAGCGAAAGCTCGGTAGCCCCGTGCCGGCAGCCCGCGCAGCCGCCGCCAGTTCCACCAGAAACGGTGTTGCCGCCACTGTGCCGACAAGATCGTGCTGCTCTATCAGGGCGAGCGCCTCGTCGGCGTTCCAGGCTTCCATCAGGACGGAGCGAATTCCGCAGATGAATGGCGCTTCGAGGCCGTTGGCGTAACCGGATACATGCGTGACCGGCGAGGGCATCAGCGTCGCCTCACCTTCCGCCAGGCCCCAATGCCGCCCGCTGGCAGCGACGATATGGGCCAGCGTGCAGTGGCTATGCAACACGCCCTTGGGGCGCCCGGTGGTGCCCGATGTATAGAGCACCATCTTCACGCCCAGCGGGTCAACCTCAGGGGCATCGAAGGGCACGCCGCGCCCGGCGGCCACCAGCGCCGCAAAATCGTCAGGCCCGTCACCGCGTACTGTGAAGACATGCGCAAGATCGGGGAGAGATTCCTGGCAGCGTCGCGCCATCGCCGCATAGTCGACCTTGCGCCACACCTCCGGCACGAAGATCGCGCGGGCACGGCAATCGCCGAGCATCATCGTCACTTCGGCGTCACGGTAGATCGGCACGATCGGATTGACGACAAGGCCTGAAAGCGCCGCCGCCAGATTGATCACGGCTGCTTCGCGCCAGTTGGGCACCTGAAACGCAACCACGTCTCCGCTGCGCAGCCCGCGATCCTGCATCGAGGCAGACAGTGCCTCGGC
Organism: Novosphingobium sp. GW835-FHT14H07; assembly: GCF_058793515.1. Classification (NCBI taxonomy): domain Bacteria; kingdom Pseudomonadati; phylum Pseudomonadota; class Alphaproteobacteria; order Sphingomonadales; family Sphingomonadaceae; genus Novosphingobium; species Novosphingobium sp. GW835-FHT14H07. The sequence goes on along the minus strand of NZ_JBXAFX010000016.1, from coordinate 62,954 downwards.
CTCGGCCAGCACCTGTGCGAAGGTGTACTGCCCTTCCCCATCGATGAAGCACACGAAGTCCGGCGTCGCCGCGGCCCGCTCACGGGCAAGGTCTGCCAGCGTCTTGCGCTGCCATGCCTGCCCTTGCGCAAATTCGCGCTGATGCGGTGCAGGAATCGGCAACCAGTCCCAGGGTTTTGCAGTGTTCTCGTTCATGCCCTGCTTGTTCCAAGCGCCCGAGCGCTTCAGCAATTGGCGAAAAGGTGAGTAACCTAGCCCCTGTCACAGCTTTCGCACCGCACCGGTGCACGGCATGGTCGCAAGCAACATTGGCTACAAGGCCACGGAGAGGCAATACCCAGATGGACCGTATCGAGCGCATCGGACAAGTCGCTGAAATCATGCGCGACTATGTCGAGAACAAGAAGACCTTCCTGACCGACAGCACCAAGCGCGTGCCGGTGCGCAGCTACACTGATCCGGACCAGTGGAAGGCGGAAATGGAGCTGGTGTTCAAGCGCGTGCCGCTGATGCTTGCCTTCACCGCCGAAATGCCCAACCCCGGCGATTACAAGGCGATGGATGCCGTCGGCATGCCGGTGCTGATCAATCGCGACAAGACCGGCAAGGTCCGCGCCTTCCTGAATGTCTGCTCGCATCGCGGCGCTCCGGTGGCGAACGAAGGCCACGGCAATTGCCCGCGCTTCACTTGCAAGTACCACGGCTGGACCTTCGGCCAGGACGGCAAGCTGATCGGCATTTCCGAAGCATCGAAGTTCGGCGAGGTCCGCAAGTCGGAACTGGGCCTGCGCGAGCTGCCGTGTCAGGAAAAGGCGGGCATGATCTTTGTCGTGCTCACCCCCAACGCACCGATCGATGTTGATGCGTTCTATCGTGGTTTCCTCGAGGATTTCGAAGCGCTCGAGTTCGACAAGTGGACCTACATGGGCAGCCGCGTGATCGAGGGCGCCAACTGGAAGATCGCCTATGACGGCTATCTTGAAGGGTATCACTTTGCCTCGCTCCACCCCGAAACGATCTTCCCGCGCACGCCATCGAACTGCATGCACTACGAAGGCTTCGGCCCGCACCAGCGCATCGGCTTCCCGCACCACAAGATCGCTGATGCCCTGAAGGACATCCCGCGCGAGGAGTGGGGCACGCAGGAGAACAACGGTTTCGATTTCGTCCGTATCATGTTCCCCAACGTCTCGGCCTTCATCGCGCCAGAGATCACCCAGGTCGCCCAGCTCTTCCCCGGACCGACGCCGGGCGAGAACCGCACCGTGCTCAACTACCTGCGCCGCGAACCGATCCGCGACGAGGAGGACCGCGCAAACGTCGAAGCGGCGATGAACTTCTTCCGCGACGTCACCTATACGGAAGACTACCTCATCGGCCTCGAAATCCAGAAGGGCCTCGAAACCGGCGCGCATGACGAGCTGGTGTTCGGTCGCAACGAGCGCGGCAACCAGTACTTCCACGAATGGCTGGACTGGTATCTGCAGGACGATCCGGACCTCCCCGAACCGCAGATGTGAGGGGGCGCGGGCCCATGAACCCGATCTCCCTGGCGTCCGGTGTCGTGCCCGAATTCGGCCCTGTGGACACCATCGAAGCGGCCCGGGCCGGCGGTTTCGACATGGTCGGGCTCTGGGTGGACCCAGGAGAGTGGACACCGGCACACACCCGCGATGCCCGCGCCGCGCTCGCGGCTACCGGCCTTCCGCTGCTCGATGTGGAGGTGATCTGGCTCAAGCCAGATTCAGCGATGGACGATCACCGCAAGGTGATCGACGTCGGCGCGGAACTGGGCGCGCGCAACGTCCTGTGCGTCTCGTCCGACCCGGACCATGGCCGTACCGCCGCGCGCCTGTTCGATCTGTGCCGCCATGCCGAGGGCTCCGACATTCGCGTTGCATTGGAGTTCGGGATCTTTACCGAAGTCAAGAATTTGCAGGACGCGCTCGGAATTCTCGACCGGATCGACCATCCCCTCAAGGCACTTTTGATCGACCCGATCCACGTCGATCGCTCGGGCTCCTCGATCCCTGAAATCGCCAAGGTTGATCCCGTCCTGCTGCCCTATGCGCAGTTCTGCGATGCGCCTGCCGAGCGCCCCGATCCCTCGGACTTCGGCGCCGTCATCCGCGATGCGATCGACCTGCGCGAACAGTGCGGCGAAGGCGCCTTGCCACTTGCTGCGCTCTATCACGCGCTGCCACCTGGCATTCCGCTTGCCGTCGAACTGCGCTCCGAAGCCTTGCGAGATGCCTTCCCGCACCCTGTCCTGCGTGCGGCAGCCGTGGCCGAAGCTACCCGGAGCTGGCTGGAGGCCCACGCGTGACGGTCACTGTGCTCACCCTGCTCAAGCGCCGCGAAGGCATGAGCAAGGCCGACTTCATCGCCTATTACGAAAGCCGCCACCGCCTGATCGGCGAAAAGGTGCTGCAGGGGTGGGCCACGCGCTACCAGCGCAACCATCTTCACCCGCTCGACGGCTCGGACCAACCCCATGATTTCGACGTCGTGCTGGAAATCGACTTCCCGGACCAGCAGACTTGCGACGCCTGCTTCGCCGCAATGGCCGATCCCGCGATCATCGGCGAAATCGTCGCGGACGAGGAACGTCTGTTCGACCGCAGCCGCATGCGGACCTATCGCGTCGAGGTTCGCGCGTCCTCGCTCTGATCAACGCAGGATCGGTTTCAACCGGGCAAGGTCGTTGCGGATGGTGGTGGCGGCAACGCCCGCCTGCCCCATCGCATGGCTGATCTGGTCCAAGCCACGCGTCACGTCCCCGGCCGCATAGAGGCCCTCAACGCTGGTGCGCTGGTGCGCATCGATTTCGATGCATCCTTCCGCGTTTGCCTTTGCCCCAAGATCAAGGGCGAGGTCTGAGCGGATCAGCGAACCCAGCGCCGGATAGACGGTGTCAAACGCCAGTTCTCCATCGGGCGTTGGCACGACGATCGTTTCGCCGGTGATGCGCAAGGGGTGGCATGGTCCATTGACCAGCTTCACCCCGGCGCCTTCAAGCGCTCTACGGTGGCTCTCTTCGATGCCATGCTCACCTTCGGGCGCGATCAGCGTTACGTTCCGCGAAAAGCCCCGCAGGAACAGCGCTTCGTTGTGGCCATGTTCGCCCGTGCCGATCACGCCGATGCGCTTGTCGCTCGCCTCGTATCCGTCGCATATGGGGCAGTAGCGCAAAAGCCCGCGCTGCAGTGCCTCGGCATGAACCTCCGGTGCCATTGGCGGCTGATTGTTCACGACGCCTGTCGCCAGCAGGACCGTGCGCGCCTTCAGATCCCGGTTGCCCGCCGTCGCCACGAACAGCGCATCGGCGCGCGCCAGCCTGTCGACCAGCGCGGTTTCGACCGCGACGCCGAATTCGGCCGCCTGATCCCGCATCAGCCGGAGCAACGCCTTGCCTTCAATCCCGCCGGGGTATCCAGCGTGGTTGTGCGTGCGAGGGATCAGCGCGGCACGGCTGTGGCCGGCATCGACCAACGCCACGCGCAAGTGGAACCGGGCGAGGTAGATCGCGGCAGTAAGGCCCGCAGGCCCTGCACCGACAATCAGGCAATCAAGTGCTGGAGTGTCCATCCCCGCCCAAACCCGTCAGGGCCGGGCGGTTCCGAAAAAGCGCAGTCAATCGGCAAAGACCGTGCGATAAGATCGGCGCGTAAACTTCCAGAGCCCGTCGATCCGCTTCAACTCGTCATCGTAGCGCCCGGTTGCGCGGACGCGCTTGCCAGAGGCCGGGTCGTCGAAAATCTCGATGGTGTAGGCCACTGCCCGCGCCGCATCGCCATCAACCTCGATGGAACCGGGCTGCATGAAGTAGACCATCGGCTTCGAGCAGTTGTCGAGACCATAGTGCTTCATCGATTCCGTCCATCCGGCGACGATGGCGGCCTTGCCCGAAAAACCGCCGAGGTCGGGATATTCGGGCAGTTCCCAATAGGCATCCTCCGCCCAGATGGAGCCCCACAATTCGGGGTCGAGCGTCATTACCCCGTGGGCATGGGTGTCCATCAATTCACGGATCGCCATGCGATCCTCAAGCGGTCCTGAAAAAGGCATCATCCTGCTCCTTACCAGGGGTGGGTCTCACCGTTCCACTTGAGGAAGTCGCCCGAACGCTCGAGCGTCCATTCGCGGGTGATCTTGCGGATGCCCTCGGCACTCTCGACCGGGGTGATGTCTGCGCCTTCCCCGCCCATGTCCGTCTGCACCCAGCCCGGATGAATGATGCCGACGATCACGCCACGATCCTTGAGGTCGATGGCGACTGATCGCATCAGGCGGTTGAGCCCTGCCTTGGCCGCGACATAGGAATAGTAGCCGCCATAGGGCCAGGTCGATGCGGCCAGCTGGCTGGAGAAGTTGATGACTTTCGCGCCCTCGCCCATACGGGGGAGAAACGCCTGCAACACGCGCAGCGGGCCCTGCACCATGATGCGGAAGACCTCGTCCCATTCGGCCCAGTCGGAGCTTTCCAGTTCAGCAGGCCCCGAACCGCTGACGCCGGCAACGTTGTAGAGCACGTCGATCGCCTCGCCTGCCGTTTCGGCAGCGCCTGCCTTGACCGAGGCATCGTCGGCCACGTCGAAACGGTGGACGGTCAGGCGTCCGTCCGATCCTGCGACGAGATCGGCGAGCGCGCCTGCGCTTTCAGGGTTGCGCACAAGCGCGATCACCCGGTCGCCCGCCGCAACATGCTGGCGAGTCAGTTCCAGGCCGATTCCGCGCCCGGCACCTGTTATTGCCACGGTCGTCATGCTTTCGTCTCCCACTACAGTCTTGTTGCGGCCGAATCCGGCAGTCTTGCCGGATTTCGAATCAGTTCAGCGGGTCATACAGGCTGCGGATGCTGGCGATGGTCAGCTTCAGCACCTTCTCGATCCGCTCAGGCCCCATGACCGGTCGCTGCAACAGCAGGCCGGAATGGACGGCGATGGCGAAATCGCTGCCCAGCTTCATCGCTTCCCACTGGTCCTGCCACTGCGGGAACGATTCGATCATCTCGGCGATCCATACCTCGTCGTAACGCTGCGCCGCAGGAGCGAACGCGGCATTGAGCTCGGCATCCGTGCGGGCGGCAACGGCCAGTTCGAGATAGGCTGCATATTCGCGCGTCTGCACGCTGCGCCAATGTGCTTCGGTAGCGAGATCGATCAGCAGCGCATCGCGGCTTTGGGCCATGGCGGCTATATAATCATCCAAGAACAGGCGCATGCGCTGGTAAAAGATGTGTTCGACCACCGCCGCGACGAGATCCATGCGCGTGGCGAAGTGATGATGCATCGCCCCGCGCGAAACCTGCGCGCGCTCCGCCACCTGGGCGGTCGTCAGGCCCTGGTAGCCACCTTCGACCAGGCAATCGACGGCCGCCTCGAGCATCTTCAGTCGCGTCTGCGCCGACTTGCGTTGCTGCCAGCGCACCGGCTCGCCCTCGCCCAGCGAGGTCGGCCGCATCGCGGCAAGCATGCGCTTCTGCATCGTGGAGCCAGCCATCGTCATTGTCCTGTCATGCCCGGGTTTGCCGCGCAAGACCGCCTGACAAAACGGCCAGTTTAATCCGACGGGCGACGGAGAGCATAAAACCGGCAGACGCGCCGGTTATACCGAATCGCGCTGACAGGAGCGGCGACACGGCCATGCCGGCGCCTTTGGGAGGGATCGAGATCATGACAAAACGGAACAGGCCTTTCATGACGAGCAGCCTTGCGGCTCTCGCCATTGCCACGCTGCCCGCCGCAGTCCAGGCACAGGACGCACAGTCGCCTCAGGCGCAAGCCGATGAAGCCCCGGCAGGAGGCCTCGGCGAAATCGTCGTCACTGCCCAGAAGAAGGCCGAGAGCATCCAGTCCGTGCCGATTTCCATTGCTGCTGTCGGCAGCGAGACGCTCGCGGCCTACAATGTCACGACGCTGCAGGCACTTCAGGGCTCGGTCCCCAACGTCCAGATCGACAACTTCGCCAATACCCCCAACAATGCGGTGTTCACCATCCGCGGCATCGGCGTGATCGAGCCCGACCCCTATGCCGGCAACACCGTGTCCATCGTGGTCGACGGCGTGCCGCAGTTCTTCTCCATGGGTGCGCTCCTTGATACCTACGACACCAACCGCGTCGAGATCCTGCGTGGGCCGCAGGGCACGCTGTTCGGCGCCAACACCACCGGCGGTGTTGTCAACGTGGTGACCAACCAGCCTACCGGTGAATTCGGCGGCTATGTTCGCGGCACTTATGGCAACTGGAACCGCTTCGACATCAACGCTTCGGTCGAGGCGCCGCTTGCCAAGGATCTCGTCAGCGTCAAGGTTTCGGGCATCCACACCCAGCGCGATGGCTGGACCACCAACGTGTGGAACGGCGAGGACATGGGCCGCAAGAATGTCGATGCGGTGCGCGGCCAGCTCTATATCACGCCCAGCCCGGACCTGAAGATCACGCTGCAGGGGGAATATGTGGAAGCCCGCAACGGCGCGCCGATCGTCGTGAATGGCGGTCTGCCGGGAGAAGGCAACTACGTACCCGAAGGCACGTTCTGGAACGGCGCCAAGCTGCCCATGTACCGCAGCCCCTGCGCGGTCCCCAACCAGCCCTGCAAGGCGCCGGACAAGTACTTCTCGGGCAACAACGAAGTGCCCGACCGGTCGGACATGACGACGAAGTTCTTCATCGGCACGATCCAGTACGACAATACGCCGCTGGGCGATATCACGGCGATCACCGGCTACAAGAACTTCACCCTGTTCGAGTACACCGACCAGGACGGCACGGCGAAGACCAACAACGCCACGCGCCGCCGCACCCGTGGCTGGCAGTTCAGCCAGGAACTGCGCAGCGCGTTCTCGGCCGGTGACAGCTTCAACGCTGTGGCGGGTCTGTTCTACCTGAAGACTCATTACAACCACTACCAGATGTATCATCTGGACTTCGCCCTGCCCGGCCTCGTCCAGTTCAACCAGCAGTTCCAGGGCACCGAATCCTTCTCGGCCTTCCTGCAAACCTACACCCAGATCACCGATCAGCTGAAGTTTTCGGCAGGTATCCGCTACACCCACGACGAGGTCGATGCGCGCTCCACCCTCGATTACGGCGTCGGCGCTCCGGCGCTGACTTCGGACAACTTTGCCGTGATTCCCACCATCGTTGTCGGCGGGCAGACCGTGCAGCAGGGCCGCGACCTGCGCAACGATCCGCACGACATCGACGTTGGCGGCAAGAAGGGTTGGAGCAACGTCGGCTGGAAGATCGGTCTGGATTATGAAGTCGGCCAGAACCAGCTGATCTACGCGAGCTGGGCGCGCGGCTTCAAATCGGGTGGGTTCACCGGCCGCATCGGCGTGGCCGCTGACGGTGACACGCCGTACAACCCGGAGAAGGTGGATACCTTTGAAGTGGGCCTCAAGGCCGACTTCCTCGACCGTCGCCTCCGCACCAACTTCGCGGCGTTCTATACCAACTATCGCGACATGCAGGTGGCGCAGATCTACTTCGATCCGGCGACCAACGTGCAGGGCAACCGCATCCTCAATGCGGCCAAGTCCGAGATCAAGGGCTTCGAACTCGAAGTCCAGGCCATCCCGGTCGAGGGCCTGACCCTGCGCGGCTCGCTCGCCTACCTTGACACCAAGTACAAGAGCTTCCTGTACTATGATCCGGTGGCGGCGAAGTTCATCGACCTCAAGGGCTTTGCGCTGCAGAATGCGCCGAAGTGGGCCTCGACCCTGGGCGCCAATTTCACCCACGAGTTCGCCGGCGGGTCGAGCGTCATGGCCGACGTCAGCTGGATGTATACCGGGCAGAAGTTCTATACCGCCGTGGTCAACACCCCCCGCTCCTCGATCCAGCCGACCTATTACGTAGACGCCCTGCTGACCTATTACGGCCCGGACAAGCGCTACTCGATCGGCCTGTGGGGCAAGAACCTTTTCGACAAGCGCTATATCTCCACGGTCTACGACAGCCCCGGATACATGGGTCTCGTTGGCTATGCCCCGCCCCGCCAATTCGGCGTGACGGTCGGCTACAACTTCTGACCTGACGGAATCCTCCCTGGCCCCGGTCGTTCCACACAGACGACCGGGGCACTTTTTGTTTGCAGACACGAAGGACAGACAATGGCCAATGGCAAGATGGAAGGCCGCGTGGCGATCATCACGGGCGGCGCATCGGGGCTCGGCGCGGAAGATGCCCGCCTGCTCGCCCGCGAAGGCGCAAGGGTTGTCATCACCGACATGCAGGAAGACCTGGGCCGGGCAACCGCCGCGGAAATCCCGGGTTGTGTCTTCATGCAGCATGACGTGCGAGACGAAGGCCGATGGCACGAGGTCATCGCTGAAACCCTGCGCCTGTTCGGCAGGCTCGATACGCTGGTCAACAATGCAGGGCTCGTGCGGTTCGGTACGATTGAGGACCTGCCCTACCCGGATTTCCGTCTCCAGACCGAGGTCATGCTGGGAGGCACATTCCTGGGATGCCAGGCGGCGATCCCGCACATGAGCAAGGACGGTGCCGGTTCCATCATCAACATGGCGTCGATCGGCGGGATCAAGGGCATCAGCGCCATCCCCGCCTACGCCGGAGCAAAGGCCGGGATCATCGGCATGACCCGCTCGATCGCGGTCCACTGCCGCGAGCAGGGCTATCGCATCCGCTGCAATTCGATCGCGCCGGGCGGCATCGTCACGCCGATGACCGCACAGGCACTGGCCGAACTCCCGGCCGACAACGCCGGTCTGGAACAGGCAAACAACCACGGAATGGGTCAGCCCATCGATATTGCCAACATGGTGCTGTATCTGGCGTGCGACGATGGCCGCCACATCACCGGCACCAACATCGTCATCGACAATGGTGAGACGATGGGCTGATCGTTGTGAGGGGGCGGGGCAGAGGCATGTCTCCCCCGCCCCCGGCGGCTGATACACAAATCCTTTCCAACCATTTGTGGTAGCGCTATCGTCTGAGTAATCAGGCGGAAGAGTCTGGAGCAACCGGGAAAGGAAATACGTGAAAAGATCGAGCACCATGACTCGAAGGCAAGGCCTTGGCATCATTGCTGGCGGCGTTGCCATGCTCTCACGGCCCGTGGTCGGCCTGGCGGCGACGCCACCGCTATCCCTGTCCGCTCTGGCCGCCGCAAAGGGCATGCGGTTTGGCTCGGCCGTCGCCGGTGGTGGTGGCGGATCCTGGAGAAATCCCGCGCTTGCCGATTTGCTCAGGCGCGAATGCGCCATTGTGGTCGCCGAAAATGAGATGAAGTGGCAGGCCATCAGGCCCTCGCCCACTTCATTCGATTTTGCGGCGTTTGACGGGATTGCGGCCTTCGCTGCGCAGAACCAGATGAAGTTGCGCGGCCACACGCTGCTTTGGCATCGACCGAAGTGGATGCCGCGCTGGCTGGAAAGCCATGATTTCGGTTCGCGGCCCGCAACCGCCGCAGCGGCAATGATGACCAATCACGTCGAGACTGTCTGCGCCCGCTATCAGGGCCGGATCGTATCCTACGACGTGGTCAATGAAACCGTGCTGCCCGAGGATGGATCGCTGGCCGAGACAGCGCTTTCGAAGGCCATGGGCGGGACCGAGGCGCTGGTCGACCTTGCGTTTCGCACGGCGCGCAAGGCTGCTCCGGGCGTCGAGCTGGTCTATAACGACTACATGAGCTGGGAGCCTGGCAACGCCCTCCACCGCAAGGGTGTGCTACGATTGCTGGAAGGCTTTCGCAGACGCGGCACCCCGGTCGATGCGCTGGGCGTGCAATCGCATCTTATCGCACCCTTGCCCGATCCCGCCCACCGCCGGGAATGGCAGCGTTTCGTGGATGACGTGGTGGCGATGGACTACAAGCTCGTCATAACCGAGTTCGACGTGCGCGATCGCGACCTGCCTGTCGACATCCCCAGCCGGGACCGCACAGTGGCCGACACCACCAAAGCCTATTTCGAGATGATGCTCGATTATCCGCAGCTGAAGGACGTGCTCGCGTGGGGCCTGGTCGATGCCTACTCATGGCTGCAGGGCTTCGAGCCGCGTGCGGACAAGGCCGAGGCGCGCGGGTGCCTGTTTGATTCCGCGTTCAAGCCAAAACCGGTGCATGCTGCCTTGGCCCAGGCTTTCAGCGCGGCCAGACCCCGGGCCTGAACTGTTCACAGCCGGGGGACATTGCCCCCGGCCATTCACTCAGTGGTTGTCGCGCGGCAAGCCCATCGTCTGGGCAATGCGCTGGTACTTCTCTGCGCCTTCGAGAATGGCGCCGTGAGAGAGCTGACCGACGCGCTCACGCTGGATCTCCTGCCACGGCGTTTGCGAGGCCGGGTAGGCATAGCCTCCTGCCACCTCAAGCGCTGTCCGGCGCGCTGCCAGTTCTTCATCGGAAACCAGCATGTTGGCGGTGCCCTTGCGCAAGTCGATCCGCACGCGATCGCCGGTCTTGAGTATGGCAAGGCCACCCATTGCCGCCGCTTCCGGGCTGGCGTTGAGGATCGAAGGGCTGCCGCTGGTGCCTGACTGGCGCCCATCGCCAATGCAGGGCAGCGCGGTCACACCTGCGCTTATGAGATAGGAAGGGGCCCGCATGTTGACCACTTCGGCCGCGCCGGGATAGCCAATCGGCCCGGCCCCGCGCATGAACAGCAGCGTTTCAGGCGTGATACCCGTCGCAGGATCATCGATGCGCGCGTGATAGTCCTCCGGGCCATCGAACACGACCGCCGGGCCTTCGAAGGCATCGGGATCGTCCGGGTTCGACAGGTAGCGCGCCCGGAATTCGTTGCTGATCACGCTGGTCTTCATGATCGCGGAATCGAAGAGGTTGCCCGAGAGCACGATGAAGCCGGCATCCTTGACCAGAGGCTGGTCGTACGGACGGATCACCTTCTCGTCCTCGATCACCGCATCACGGCAATTCTCGCCCATGGTCTTGCCGTTCACGGTCATCGCGTTTTCGGCGATGAGGCCCTGTGCGATGAGCTGGCCCACCACCGCTGGCACGCCACCAGCGCGATAGTAGTCCTCGCCAAGGTACTCGCCGGCAGGCTGCAGGTTGACCAGCAACGGCACCTTGTGGCCGAGGCGCTGCCAGTCGGTCAGCGGCAGGTCCACTCCGACGTGACGCGCTATGGCGGCCAGATGGATCGGTGCATTGGTCGACCCGCCGATCGCCGAATTGACGACGATGGCGTTGTGAAACGCATCGAGCGTCATGATGTCCGAAGGCTTGAGGTCCTCGTGCACCATGTCGACGATGCGCTTGCCGGTGCGCCAGGCGCACTCCTGCCGGTCACGATAAGGGGCAGGAATGGCGGCCGACCCCGGCAGCATCATGCCCAGCGCTTCGGCAAGGCTGTTCATGGTCGTAGCCGTGCCCATCGTGTTGCAATAGCCGGTCGACGGTGCCGAACTGGCGACGAGCTTGATGAAGCCCTCCTCGTCGAGTTCGCCCTTGGCCATCAGTTCACGGCCCTTCCAAACGATCGTGCCCGATCCAGTACGCTCGCCCTTGAACCAGCCGTTGAGCATCGGGCCGACCGACAGCGCGATGGCCGGAATGTTCACTGTGGCCGCCGCCATCAGCAGCGCGGGCGTGGTCTTGTCGCAGCCAGTGGTCAGTACCACGCCGTCGATCGGATAGCCGTAGAGCGCTTCGACCAGGCCGATGTAGGCAAGGTTTCGGTCAAGCCCTGCGGTGGGGCGCTTGCCGGTCTCCTGGATGGGATGCACCGGGATTTCCAGCGCGATCCCGCCCGCCTCGCGAATGCCCTCGCGCACACGCTCTGCCAGCACGATATGGTGACGGTTGCATGGCGAAAGATCGCTGCCCGTCTGCGCAATCCCGATGATCGGCTTGCCCGAACGCAGCTCCTCAAGGCTCAACCCGAAGTTGAGATAGCGCTCAAGGTAGAGCGAGGTCATGTCGATATTGTCGGGATTGTCGAACCACGCGCGCGAGCGGAGCTTCGGGGCCTTTGGAGAGGATTCGGTCATTGCAGCTTTCAGCTATTCGAGTGGAGTTCAGCGCCGCTTCGGCGCGACGCTGACGCGGTAGATCATGGCGTGGCGATAGGGCTTGCCCGGATCGACACGTGTGGACACGAACTTGGCCTGGTTGGGGGCATCCGGAAACTTCTGCGGTTCAAGCGCGATCCCGTCTCCCATGCGGTAGACATGGCCCTGCTTGCCGAGCACCGTCCCATCAAGGAAATTACCGGTGTAGAACTGCACGCCGGGTTCGGTCGTCAGCACTTCGAGCACGCGGCCAGAAGCAGGGTCTTCCAGCCTTGCGGCAAGCTGCGGCGTCGCGGTAACGCCCTTGTCGAGCGCGAAGTTGTGGTCATAGCCGCGACCGATGGCGATCTGGTCGTCCCGTCCATCGCGCAAGCCGTTGGCAATGCGCTTGGGCCGACTGAAGTCGAACACCGTGCCCGCCACCTTGCGAAGCTCGCCGGTGGGGATCAGGGTGGCATCGACAGGGGTGTAGGTTGACGCCGGGATCATCAGCCGGTTGCCCATGGCACCCATCGGCGCCCCCTCCCCGGCCATGTTGAACAGCGCGTGGTTCGTCATGTTGACGATCGTCGGCTTGTCGGTCGCCGCTTCGAAGGTGATGCCAAGATTCCCGCGCTCGTCCAGCGTATAGGTCACCTTGGTATCGAGCTTGCCGGGATAGCCTTCCTCGCCATCGGCGCTGACGTAGGAGAGCACCACGCTCGCCACCGGGCCCGACTTGATCGAGACCACCTTCCAGTTGCGCTTGTCAAAGCCCTTCACGCCGCCGTGCAGCGAATTGCCGAGGTTGTTCTGGGCGAGCTGATAAGCCTTGCCATCAAGCGTGAAACGCCCCTTGGCGATGCGGTTGGCATAGCGGCCCACCGTCACGCCGAAGAAATTGGGCTTGGCCTCATAGGTCTGCACATCATCATAACCCAGCACGATGTCGGCTACCTTGCCATCGCGCGAGGGCGCCATCAGCGACTGCAGCGTGGCGCCATAGGTCAGCACGCGGGCAGAAACGCCATTGGCAGCCTTCAACGTGATTGCGAAAGCCTCGGTGCCGTCGGCCAGCCTGCCTGCGCTTTCCTGTTTCGCTTCGGCCGCGCTGACCGACTGGGCCAGCAGGGCAACCGGTGCGGCCAGTGCCAGCATCAGCAGGGTGCCGTTGTTCGGCTTTCCCGCAATCCTCATCCTCTCGATCCTTTCGGAGACGTGCATTGTCCTTGCGCCATTGACGGCAAGCGTTCGCGGATATAGTCCGACAAATAGAATTTGCGCAAGACGGTAAGCGTACCGCAGCGCGCACCGGGCAAGAGAGAGGAAGCGCAAGTCCATGCCGCCAGTGGCTTCACCCCAGGGAAATACCGCGATCGAAGGCGATTCCAACGTGCGCTACGGCCCTGCGCTGACCCTTCTGGCCAGCCTGTTCTTCATGTGGGGGTTCATCACGGTCATCAACAACACGCTGCTGCCACACCTGCGCAGCGTGTTCGACCTGAACTATACGCAGACAACATTGATCGAATCGGTGTGGTTCATCGCGTACTTCGTTGCCTCGATCCCCTCGGCAAAGCTGATCGAGAAGATCGGTTACCAGAAGTCGCTGGTGATCGGGCTGCTGGTGATGGCAGCAGGCGCGCTGGGCATGATGCTGGCGGCGTCGATCCCGTCCTATGGGGTAACCCTGGCGATGCTGTTCGTGATCGCCAGCGGCATTACGCTGCTGCAGGTTGCCGCCAATCCCTATGTCGCCGTGGTCGGCAGGCCGGAGACCGCGTCCTCGCGCCTGAACCTGGTGCAGGCGATGAATTCTGCCGGAACGATGCTTGCGCCGATGTTCGGCGCATACCTGATCCTCGGTCGCTCAAAGGGCGGCACGGCCACGTCCGATGTCGTACTGACACAGGCCGAGCGGCTGGCCGATGCGCAATCGGTGATCCTGCCTTATGGCCTCGTTGCCGTCGTTCTCATCGTTCTTGCCGCGATCATTGGCCGGTTCCCGCTCCCAGCCATGGGCAGCGCAACCCAGCGACTTGCGCCCGAGGAACGGGCAAAGCTTTCGCTGTGGAAGCACCGCAATCTCGTCTTCGGCATTCCGGCAATCTTCATCTACCTGATCGCCGAAATCGGTGTGGCGAACCTCTTCGTGAACTTTGTCAGCCAGCCGGAGATCGCCAACCTGACGCATGAGAAGGCCGGCCAGTATCTCACCTTCCTGTGGGGCGGCATGATGGTCGGGCGCTTCTTGGGCTCGGCCATCATGCAGAAGGTGGACGCAGGCCTGGTGCTTGCCGCATTCTCGGTTGGCGCCTTCGTGGTCATGCTCGTCACCGTCTTCACCACTGGCCCTGCCGCGATGTGGGCGCTGATCCTTGTCGGCCTGTTCCACTCGATCATGTTCCCGACGATCTTCACGCTCGGCATCAAGGGCCTGGGGCCCTTGACCGAGGAGGGTTCAGGCCTGCTGATCATGGCCATCGCCGGTGGCGCACTGGTCGTCGTGCAGGGGTGGCTAGCCGATGCCTATGGTCTGCAGACCTCTTTCCTGCTGACGGCTGCGTGTGAATTGTATGTGCTGTTCTATGCACTGTGGGGTTCAAAGACCACTGCCGATCCTGCCTGACGCATAGCTATGAACGCCCTTCGGCCGGATCGCACATGGTTGCGCTCCGGCCATTCTGATAATATGTCAGACTAAATCAGGAGATTTTCGATGACAGAATTCCGCTCCGTGGTAGCCGCCACGGGTGAGCCGACCGGTCCTGCCTTTGCGGTGCATGGCCCCGCTGAAGTCGATGCCGCCTGCGCCGCAGCTGCCGCCGCGTTCGACGTCTACCGCGCCACCAGCCGCGAAGAGCGCGCTGCCTTCCTCGAATCCATTGCATCAGAGATCCTCGCCATCGGCGATGATCTGATCGAAGCAGCAATGAGCGAGTCCGGCCTTCCCCGTGCGCGCCTCGAAGGCGAACGGGGCCGCACCGTGGGCCAGCTACGCCTGTTTGCAGACGTTGTCCGCAAGGGCGCCTGGCAGCAGTTGCGCATCGATCCGGCCCTGCCCGATCGTCAGCCCCTGCCCCGTCCGGACATCCGCCTGCGCATGATCCCGGTGGGGCCGGTCGCCGTGTTCGGCGCATCAAACTTCCCGCTCGCCTTTTCGACGGCTGGAGGGGACACCGCCTCGGCGCTGGCGGCAGGCTGCCCGGTCGTGGTCAAGGGACACCCTGCCCATCCCCGCACTGGCGAACTGGTCGCGGGGGCGATAGCCCGTGCAGTTGCTGCCTGTGGCCTGCCGGCCGGCGTGTTCGGCCATCTCGTGGGTCCGTCGAACGAACTTGGCGCGGCGCTTGTGCAGGATCCGCGCATTGCCGCAGTCGGCTTCACCGGCTCGCGCAGCGGCGGCCTTGCGCTCGTCCGCCTTGCCCAAGGCCGTGAGGTGCCGATCCCGGTCTACGCCGAGATGTCGAGCATCAACCCGGTGCTGCTCCTGCCCGAAGCGCTGAAGGCGCGGGGGGTGGCGCTCGGCACGGCGTTCGTCGGCTCGCTCACCATGGGTGCGGGCCAGTTCTGCACCAATCCCGGCCTTGTGCTGGCCATCGAAGGCGAAGGCCTCGAAGCCTTTATTGCCGCTGCCACCGAAGCCGTCAGGGCCGCGACTGCCCAGACGATGCTGACGGGCGGCATCTGCAAGGCCTATCAGTCGGGCGTCGCCGCGCTTGAAACCGCAACCGGCGTAGAAAAGCTGGCCGAGGGCGTTGCCGGCGACGCAATGCAGGGCCACGCCGCGCTATTCCGCACCACTGCGCAGGCATTCCTCGCCGACAAGGCTCTGGGCCACGAGGTTTTCGGCGCCTCTTCGGTCGTCGTCGTGTGCAGGGACGAGGTAGAACTCGCTACAGTCCTTGCCGGACTCGAAGGCCAGCTGACGGCCACCCTGCACATGGACGCCGCTGATGAAGCGCTCGCCGCGCGGTTGATGCCGGTGCTTGAACTGAAGGCCGGGCGCATCCTTGCCAATGGCTGGCCGACCGGCGTCGAAGTATGCCACGCCATGGTCCATGGCGGTCCCTTCCCGGCGACCTCCGACCCGCGCACGACCTCGGTCGGAAGCCTCGCGATCGACCGCTTCCTGCGCCCCGTCAGCTACCAGAACCTGGCCGCCGATCTGTTGCCGCGCGAACTGCGTGATGATGCGCGTGGCGACGGTGCGCCGCGCCTGATTGACGGCACGTTGACGCTCTGAGCGCCTGACAGGAGATCCCATCATGTCCCTCCGCCTCCTGCAGCACCGTGCCAGCGATGGAACGCGCAGTGTCATCCTGGCCAATGGCGCGGCCGCGCATGTCCTCGAAGGAGTTGCCCGCACCACGGACCTCGCCCGCCGCGCCATCGCCGCCGGAACGTCGCTGGTGCAGGAGGCGAAAGCCTGTCCGGTTGGCCCGTCAATAGATCTTGCGGCAGAGTTCGAAGCAGGCCGCTTCCTCGCGCCGATCGACCACGAAGATCCGGCGCATCTGGCCCTGACCGGCACAGGCCTTACCCACCTCGGCTCGGCCGAAGGGCGCGACAAGATGCATCGGGAGGCTGCAGCGGCTGCCCATCAGACCGATTCCATGCGCATGTTCCTCGAAGGGCTCGAGGGCGGCAAGCCGAGCGATGGCCGGGTCGGCCAGCAGCCCGAATGGTTCTACAAGGGTGATGGCAGCCAGCTGGTCGGACCCGGCGAACCGCTGGAGATGCCGGCATTCGCGCAGGACGGCGGCGAGGAACCGGAACTGGCTGGCATCTACCTGATCGGCCCGGACGGCACACCGTTCAGGCTCGGCTTCGCGCTTGCCAACGAGTTTTCGGACCACGTCACCGAACGCCACAATTACCTGTGGCTGGCGCATTCCAAGCTGCGCCGGGCCGCACTGGGCCCTGAACTGCTGATCGGCGAGGCCCCCACCGACATTCGCGGCACCAGCCGCATACTGCGCGATGGCGTGGTGCAGTGGGAAAAGCCCTTCCTTACCGGCGAGGACAACATGAGCCATAGCCTCGCCAACCTGGAGCACCACCACTTCAAGTACGAGTTGTTCCGGCGCCCCGGCGATGTGCATGTCCACTTCTTTGGCACCGCTACACTCTCATTCAGCGATGCAGTACGCACGCAAGTGGGCGACGTGTTCGAGATCGAGGCGGCGCCGTTTGCACTGCCGTGCCGCAATCCGCTGACGCAGACGGCAGGCGATGCTTCCGCGCCGCTCAAGGTGCAGGTACTCTAAAGGCATGGACCCGATCAGGATCGCCGTTATCGGCGTGGGCAAGATCGCCCGCGACCAGCACTTGCCCGCTATCGCTGGCAATGGCGCGTTCGGACTTGCCGCGACGGTCAGCCCGCATGACCCCGGCGTAGATGGCGTGCCCCATTTCGCCAGTCTGGACGAGTTGCTTGCGAGCGGTCCGGCCGTCGACGCCGTCGCGCTGTGCACCCCGCCACAGGTACGCTACGATCTGGCCAGCACCGCGCTTGCGCGCGGCGTCCACGTCTTTCTCGAAAAGCCACCGGGCGCGACGCTGGCTGAAGTCGCCGCGCTGGAAACGCAGGCAGACAAGGTCGGCGCCACGCTGTTCGCTGCCTGGCATTCGCGCTTTGCCGCCGGGGTTGCTCCAGCCCGAGCCTGGCTGGCCGAACGGCGCATCGACAATGTCGAGATCATTTGGCGCGAGGACGTGCGGGTGTGGCATCCGGGACAGGCGTGGATCTGGGAGCCGGGCGGCCTGGGTGTCTTCGACCCCGGAATCAACGCATTGTCGATCGCAACCCGCATCCTGCCCCGGCCGATCTTCCTGCAGTCCGGGACACTCGAAATCCCCTCCAACCGCGCCGCCCCCATCGCTGCCGACCTGAGCTTCCGCGATAGCACCGGCGCGTCAGTCCACATGGACCTCGACTGGCGGCAGACCGGCCCGCAAAGCTGGGACATCGTGGTGGAAACCGATGCCGGCACGCTCAAGCTGTCAAGCGGCGGCGCGGTACTGACGCTACCTTCGGGCACCAGCCATGACGAGGATCACGAGTATCCCGGCCTCTACGCCCGCTTCGCCACTCTGATCCGCACCGGCCGCAGCGACGTCGATGTAACCCCGCTGCGCCTCGTTGCCGACGCCTTCCTGCGCGCGACGCGGGTCAGCGTCGAACCGTTCGAGGATTGACCATGCCTGGCCCGGTGCGACGCGTTATCGGCGACTGGGGCAGCACCCGCTTGCGCCTGTTCCTCGTGGAGGACGGCGAGACGACCGCACGCTTGGATGGCCCCGGCGTGACCCAGCTGGTGGAACCGGCGGAGCGATCGCTGGCTCGCCTGCTCTCGGTCTGGCTGGCAGACGGTCCGATCAAGGCGATCACGCTGTGCGGCATGGTCGGGTCTCCCGCAGGCCTCGCCGTTGCTCCTTATGCCCCCTGCCCGGTCGATGCGGAGGGCTGGCACCATGGCCGCACCCGGCTGCGCGTGCTGGGCCACGATGTCGAGATCCTGCCCGGTCTCTCCTGCCGGACCGGCGATGGCGTGCCCGAGGTTATGCGCGGCGAGGAAACGCAGGTCTTCGGCGCAATGGCGCTGAATCCTGTCCTGCGCGATGGCGATCATCTCTTCGCCCTTCCCGGCACCCACGGCAAATGGGTCAGCACCAGCGACGGCACCATCACCGGCTTCCATACGGCTCCCACCGGCGAGGTTTTTGCCGCGATTACGGGCCACACCTCCCTGACCGGCCCGGACGCGCCCGGCGAGGGCAGCTTTGAGGATGGCTTCGGACGCGGGCTTTCCCGTTCGGCCGAAGCATTGCCGGGTGCTCTGTTCGAAGCTCGCGCGGCGCGCCTGCTCGATGGCCGCTCGCGCGATTGGGCCAAGGGCTATCTCTCGGGCGTGCTGATTGGGGCAGAGGTGGCGCAGTTCGGCAGAGGCGCGCGGAACGTGACATTGATCGGCGATCCCGCACTTGCCGCGCTTTATGCGACCGCGCTTGCACACCACGGCGGTTCATCGCAACTGGTCGACGGCGAACGCGCCGTCGTGGCCGGACTTGCCCAAGCCATAACACTTGCTGAAAGTCTGCGCCCGTGAAGGTCGAAGAAGTCCTCGCCGAAGGCGTTCCGCCCATCGTCGCCATCCTGCGCGGCATACGCACCGAGGAAGCGGTGGACATCGCCGCTTCCCTGGTCGAGGCGGGTGTGCGCCTGATCGAAGTGCCCTTCAACTCCCCTGATCCGTGCGGGTCGATCAGGGCCATGGTGAAAGCGCTGGGTGACCGCGCGTCCTTTGGCGGCGGCACGGTAACCAGCACGGATCTTGCCGAACAGCTCGCGGCGGCCGGCGGCACGTTCATGGTCTCGCCCAATACGGACGCCGCGGTCATTGCCCGGTCGCTCGAACTCGGCATGGACGTCCTTCCAGGGTTCCTGACGCCCACCGAAGCCTTCGCGGCACTTGGCGCAGGCGCGCGGGACCTCAAGCTCTTTCCCGGCTCCGTCCTGGGCAGCAGCTATATCAAGGCCATTCGGGAGGTCCTGCCGGCAGAAGCGCGCATATGGGCGGTCGGTGGCGTCGGCGCGGCCAATGTCGCAGAGTTCCGCGCGGCCGGGGTGTACGGGATCGGTGTCGGGGGCAGCCTCTACCGGCCCGGCGACGATGCGGCGACCGTGGCTGCGCGCGCAGCGTCCCTAGTGGCGGCCTGGAAGGCAGCTTCCTGATTTCTGCTTGAAGCAGTGCTTGCCAAGCGTTCACCTCGACGCTAATTAGAATGCATATTTCAGATTGCCGTCAGGTTTAGGTAGCGCTATCATCGCCGCAGCAATTACGCGAAAGGCCGGAAAACCGGCCTGCAAGGGGATGTCATGATGAAGGCGAGAATCACCACTGCTGCCCTGTGCCTGACCAGCGCGCTTGCGCTCGTCGCCTGCTCGAAGGCCGCGAACGAAGCGCAGCCCGCAAATGGTGGGGCACCTGCAAGCGCCTTCCGTGATCAACCTCTGGTCAACGAGATCTACACCGCTGACCCTTCCGCCCACGTCTTTGACGGCAAGATCTACATCTACCCCTCGCACGACATCGAAACGCCGACGCCTGACGACGATCTGGGCAACCAGTACGCCATGCGCGACTACCGGGTCTTGAGCATGGACAAGGTTGGCGGCAAGGTCACCGTCGGTCCTGTCGCGCTTGACGTAAAGGACGTGCCTTGGGCCTCACAGCAGATGTGGGCGCCCGATGCGGCCTACAAGGACGGCACCTACTACCTGTACTTCCCGGCGCGCGACAAATCGAAGGACAAGAACGGCCTCGGCGCGTTCCGCATCGGCGTCGCCACGTCGAAGAGCCCGATGGGCCCGTTTGTGGCCGAAAAGGACCCCATTCCCGGTTCGTTCTCGATGGACCCCGCGGTGTTCACCGACGACGACGGCACTGCCTACATGTACTTCGGCGGCATCTGGGGTGGGCAGCTTCAGCGTTGGGCCACGGGCAAGTATGATCCAAACGGCTCCGACACCGATCTCATGAAGGATGACCAGCCCGCGCTGTCCGGCAAGGTCGTCAAGATGAACCCCGACATGAAGACTTTCGCGGAGAGCCCTCGCGACGCGGTGATCCTGGGCGAAGATGGCAAGCCGGTACTGGGAGGCGACCACGAGCGCCGCTTCTTCGAAGCCTCCTGGGTCTTCAAAAAGGATGGCAAATACTACTACACCTACTCGACCGGCGACACGCACTTCCTCAACTACGCCATCGGCACTAGTCCGTATGGACCGTTCAAGTACGCCGGCCACATCCTCAAGCCCGTGCAGGGCTGGACCACGCACCACTCGATCATCCAGCACGATGGCAAGTGGTGGCTGTTCTACGCCGACACGCAGCTCTCCAACAAGAACCACCTGCGCAACGTCAAGGTGACCGAGCTGACCTTCAACCCTGATGGCTCGATCCAGACGATCGATCCCATGAAAGCGAAGTAAATCCCAATGTTCCTCGGCATCGATGTCGGCACCAGTTGCGTAAAGGCGGTCGTCACCGCCGAAACCGGGGAGGTCCTGGCGCAGAGCAGCTCGGACCTTACCGTTTCCCGGCCTCACCCGTTGTGGTCCGAACAGGCCCCTGCTGACTGGGTGGACGCAGCGCACAAGGCGGTGCTTGGCCTCGATGCCGCCTTGCGCAAGGGCGTGCGCGGCATCGGCCTTGCGGGGCAGATGCACGGCGCAACCCTGCTGGGCTCGGACGACAAGCCGCTGCGCCCTGCCATCCTGTGGAACGACGGCCGCAGCTTTGCCGAATGTGCGGAGATCGAGGCCGCCGAACCTCGCGCTCGCGAGATCACCGGCAACATCGCCATGCCTGGTTTCACGGCTCCCAAGCTGGCGTGGGTCCGCAATCACGAACCGGACGTTTTCGCCGCCACGCGGACGGTCCTGCTGCCCAAGGACTACGTCCGGCTCGCCTTGACCGGTGAAAAGGCAAGCGACATGTCCGACAGCGCCGGCACTCTCTGGCTCGACGTCGCCAAGCGCGCCTGGTCTCCGGAAATGCTCGCCGCCACTGGCCTTGACGAAAGCCACATGCCGCGCCTTCATGAAGGGCCTGACGTGACGGGCGTGCTGCGCGAAGATGTTGCCAGGGCCTGGGGAATGGACCGCGTGCCGGTGGTCGCAGGCGCTGGAGACAATGCCGCGGGCGCATTGGGCGTCGGCGTGCTGTCAGACGGGCAAGGCATGCTTTCGCTGGGTACATCGGGCGTGATCTTCGTGGCCAATGCGGCATTCCGGCCCAACCCGGCCGAGGCCGTCCACGCCTTCTGCCACGCCTTGCCGGGCGTGTGGCACCAGATGAGCGTGCACCTGTCCGCCGCCTCGTGCATCGACTGGGCAGCCAAGGCCTGCAACGTGCCGGGCCCTGCGGAGTTCTTCGCCCTTGCCGAACAGTCCGGCGCCGCCTGCGGGCCTGAGCTATTCCTGCCATACCTCTCCGGCGAGCGCACTCCGCACAACGATCCGCACATTCGCGCGGCGTTCCTCGGCCTCGGTAACGAAAGCACCACCGGACGCATGGCCGCCGCCGTGCTTGAGGGCGTGGCCTTTGCCCATGCCGACGGGATCGATGCCCTGCGCAACGCCGGTACGCAGATCGACGAGTTGTGCGTGATCGGCGGCGGCTCCCGCTCGGCGCACTGGGGGCGCATCCTGTCGAGCGTCCTCGGCGTGCGGCTCGTCTATCTCCACGGTGGCGAAGTCGGCCCGGCGCTGGGCGGCGCCCGTCTCGCGCAGATCGCCGTGACCAAGGCTTCCGCCGCCGAAGTCTGCACCCGCCCGCCGGTTCGTGCCGTGATCGAGCCTGATCTCGCCCTCGCCGCATCATTAGCGCCCAAGCGCGCCCGTTTCCGCGCAGCCTATGCCGCGCTCGCCCCGATCAAGGAGTAACTTGTATGTCCGCAGCCTATTTCGATGAATTCGCGACCGTCCGCTACGAGGGTCCTGACAGCACCAGTGATCTTGCATATCGCTTCTACGACAAGGACCGCATGGTCTTCGGCAAGCGCATGGAAGACTACCTGCGCTTTGCCGTGTGCATGTGGCACACCTTCTGCTGGCCCGGCAGCGACGTGTTTGGCGCTGGCACGTTCGATCGCCCCTGGCTCAACGGTCCGCAGGACGAAAGCGCCGCCCGCGCCAAGCGTGAAGCCGCTCTCGCCTTTGTCGAGAAGCTCGACCTGCCGTTTTACTGCTTCCACGATGTCGACGTGATGGCACCGGCCGAGAGCATCGGCGAATTCCGCGCCAGCTTCGCTCGCGCCGTCGATCACCTCGAAGAGCTGCAGGCCAGGCACGGCCGCAAGCTGCTGTGGGGAACGGCCAATCTGTTCGGCCACCCGCGCTACCTTGCCGGCGCCGCCACCAGCCCTCGCCCGGAAGTCTATGCGTGGGGTGCCAGCCAGGTGCGGGATGCTCTTGAAGCGACCCATCGTCTCGGCGGCTCGAACTATGTTTTGTGGGGCGGGCGTGAAGGTTACGACACGATCCTCAACACCGATCTCAAGACCGAGCAGGAAAACTTCGGTCGCTTCCTCAGCCTCGTGGTCGAACACAAGCACAAGATCGGCTTCAAGGGCACGATCCTGATCGAACCCAAGCCGCACGAGCCAACCAAGCACCAGTACGACTTCGATACCCAGACCGTGTACGGCTTCCTCAAGCGCTTCGGCCTCGAAAACGAAGTCAAGGTCAACATCGAGGCCAACCACGCAACGCTTTCGGGCCATACCTTCGAGCATGAAATCGCCATGGCCGGCGCGCTCGGGGTGTTCGGTTCGATCGACGCCAACCGCGGCGACCCGCAGAATGGATGGGACACCGACCAGTTCCCCAACTCGGTCGAGGAACTGACGCTGGCCTGCATCGAGATCGAGCGCGCTGGTGGTTTCACCGACGGCGGCTTCAACTTCGATGCCAAGGTCCGCCGCCAATCAGTTGATGCAGCTGACCTTTTCCACGGCCACATCGGCGGCGTCGATGTCATCGCCAAGGCCCTGCTGCGTGCCGAGGCGATCATCGCCGATGGTCGCATCGATGCCTTCCGCGCCGAACGCTATGCTGGTTGGAATGGCGAGCTGGGGGCAACCATCCGCAAGTCAAGCCTCGCCGAAATCGCGGACCTCGCCGTGGCGCAGGATCTCAAGCCGGCCCCGGTCTCGGGCCGTCAGGAATGGCTGGAGAACATGCTCAACCGGTTCTGATCAAACTGGTCTGAGTAAAAGCAGAAGCCCGCGGCACGAATGCGAGTGCCGCGGGCTTTTTACGCCTTCGACGTTGATAATTATCGTTGAAACCTCATCTTCTTTAACTCATACAATTGTAAGAATATGAGAGGATGACATGATTCGGACCTCCGCCTTTCTTGCGGCGGTGGGCGCAGTACTTTGCGCGTCTGCCACACCCGCAATTTCACAACCGGCCCCTTCGCTCGCCCCATACTTCGTGCCAGCCACAACCGGCAGCACGTCGGTTGACGAAGATGGCTTCATTCGCCGCTGGCTGCTGCTTGAGCCGATCACAAAGCCTAATCGCACCAACCAGCTCTTTACCAGCGACTACGTGCGCAAGGCCTTTGCTGAAGACCGACCCGCAGGTCTCGACCGCAAGCTGCCCAGTGAAGGCCAGACCGTTTCGCACAAGGGCGCTGCCCTCACCTGGCATGCGCTTGACGCCACGCAGTGGGACGCCAAGCTGTTCTACTTCGCCGCCGCCTACGGCAAGCCGACTTACGGCGTAATCTTCTGGGCAACGACGGTGATCGACGCGCCACGCGATATGCCCCAAGCTCACCTCGCCGTCGGCTCCAACTCCGCATCGATGTGGTGGCTGAACGGGAAGGAAGCCGCGGCCTTGTTCGGCGACCGTCGCATGGTCATGGACGATGTCGTCTCGCCCGCGCTCGGTTTGAAAAAGGGTCGTAACGTGCTGCACGGCGCGGTCATCAACGGCCCCGGCCTGTCCGATTTCGCGGTCCGATTCGTCGACGACAAGGGACAGCCGATCCGCGATCTCAAAGTTACCCTGCGCTGAAAGGCCTGTGATGAACACCAAGCTCCTCGCCGCCGCAGCTCTCGCCGGCATTGCCGCCCCGCTTCTCGCGCAGAGCAACCCCGTCGCGCAGATGGAGGGCGAGCCTTACATCCATGATCCCTCGACAATTGCGCATTCAGATGGTCGCTTCTACACCTTCGGCACCGGCAAGGGCGGCCTGGTGTCGTCTGACGGCTGGACCTGGAAAAGCGGGCCAGTTCGGCCCGGCGGCGGCGTAGCGCCCGACGTGATCAATCTGGGGGATCGCTACTACGTGGCCTGGGCCGTCGGCGGCGGCGGCATGAATGGCGGCCACAAGAGCGACGTGAAGATCATGTGGACGAAGTCGCTCGATCCCGCGTCCAGGGATTTCGGTTTCCACGAGGTCGGCACCGTGGCTTCGAGCGATGGCTTCGAGAACAACGATGCAATCGACCCGGCCTTCCTGCTCGCCGAAGGGCGCCTTTGGCTCAGCTACGGCACCTACTTCGGCGCGATCCGGATGGTCGAACTTGATCCAAAAACTGCCGAACGCCTGCCCGGCAACCAGCCCGTCGATATCGCGATCGACATGGAGGCAACCGCACTGCTTTATCGTGATGGCTGGTACTATCTGCTCGGCACCCATGGCACCTGCTGCGACGGGCCCAACTCGACCTACAATATCCGCGTCGGCCGTTCGAGGAGCCCGCTCGGCCCTTATGTCGACAACTTCGGCGTGCCCCTGCTCAAGGGTGGCGGCAAGCTGGTCTGGGGATCGAACGGCCGTGGTCGCGGCGCTGGCCATTTCGGCCTGGTTGAGCTCGGCGATGGCGTGGAAAAGTTCTCGTTCCACTACGAGGCCGATATGGACCGCTCCGCGCGCAGCGTTCTCGCAATCCTGCCGCTGACCTGGAAGAACGGTTGGCCAGTGGGACAGGAAAATCTGCGCCCCGGCACTTACGAGATCCAGTCCGAGCGCGGCGGCGCGCTGCAATTGGCGGTGGACGAAGTGCGCTTGCCCTGGTCGTGGACCGGTTTCGGCCCGCCCAAGGAGCCGGTCAAGCCCGTGCCGGATCAGACTCTGGAGCAGAACCAGGCCGTGTGGTCCAAGGGCACGATCGCGGTCGACATGGGTACGTACCAGGTCCGTCCCAATCAGCATTGGACAGTCGAACCTGCGACCGGTGCCGGGGGCTGGTTCGGCGCGCCGTATATGAAGATCGTCATCGCCGGAACGAACCGCGCTCTTGCCGC
Source organism: Novosphingobium sp. GW835-FHT14H07 (assembly GCF_058793515.1). Classification (NCBI taxonomy): domain Bacteria; kingdom Pseudomonadati; phylum Pseudomonadota; class Alphaproteobacteria; order Sphingomonadales; family Sphingomonadaceae; genus Novosphingobium; species Novosphingobium sp. GW835-FHT14H07. The sequence continues at coordinate 37,138 of NZ_JBXAFX010000016.1, read as the reverse complement.
CACGCCGTCGGGCGATGTCGTGACAGTGCCGGAATACACCGGCGCACCCGAACAGCTCTGGCGGATCGACATGCTGCCGGATGGCACCTATCGAATCGTCCCGAAGACCACGCCCGATCCCATGAAGCCCCTGGCCTTGGCCGCTGTCGGGGCCAGCACGCCGCGGCTCGTCCGCTTCGACACGGCGTCCGAGGCTGGCAAATGGACCTTCCGTAGGCCATGACGGCAAAGGACTGACAGTTCGATAAGGGTGACCCCCCGACCATCGAACTGCTGGACTTTGCCGAAATTGCGCCCAAATAGGGCACAGGGGCGCAAGGAGCTGAAAGTGTCGCGAAGCAAGGAACAGGGCGGGGACGCGATCGACAGGTCTGACAAATCTTTACGCCTACACGGCAGCATCGCGCGCGATCTTGGTATTGCCATTGTCACCGGTAAATACGCCCCCGGCCACGTGCTGACGAGCGAGGTCGATTTTGCCGAGCGCAACCACATTTCGCGCACCGCCTATCGCGAGGCAATCCGTATCCTCGCCGCCAAGGGCCTGGTCGAAAGCCGCCCGAAGGCAGGCACCAAGATCACCGATCCGTCGCGCTGGCACATCCTCGATCCCGACGTTCTTGCCTGGACCTTCGAGGGCGAACCCAGCCAGGCCGCGATTGACGACCTGTTCGAGCTGCGACTGATCATCGAACCGGCGGCCGCCGAAATTGCTGCCACCCGCCGGACCGGTGCGCAACTGGCGCAGATGGGCCACGCGCTTGAGGAAATGGCCAAGCACACGCTGGCTTCGCCGCTCGGTCAGGCCGCGGACCAGTCGTTCCACACCACGCTGCTGAAGGCGACTGGCAACATGGCGCTGATCTCATTGGCCAGCACCATCTCGGCTGCGGTGCGATGGACCACGATCTACAAGCAGCGCAAGCGCAAGCTGCCGCGCGATCCCTTGCCAGATCACCGCGTGCTGTTCGATGCCGTGGCCGATGGCGACGGCCCTGCCGCCCGTGCTGCCATGCAGAAACTGATCGAACTGGCACTTGCCGATATCGATCCGCCGGCGCGCGCCTGAGGTATAGCCGTCTGCAGCTTTTCGCTGGACAGCCCAGTATTTAGTCATACTTATTATCCGGCGGCCTTACGCTGCCGGATATGGCTCTTGCACGCCGATCCGAGATCCAGAAAACACCATCGTACGATGGTCATCGGACTACGGGAAGCGGGATGCCAATCACACGCAGGCAGGCAATCGCAGCGGGTGCTGCTGTTGCTGGACAGGGAATTGTCGGACTTCCTGCCAAGGCTGCGCCCCCCGCGCCCCGGCAGGATGTGCTGTGGTATCGCCAGCCTGCCTCGATCTGGACCGAAGCCCTTCCGGTGGGCAACGGCAGGCTCGGAGCAATGGTCTTCGGCGGCACCACGTCAGAACGGATCCAGCTGAACGAAGACACGCTGTGGAGCGGCGGCCCTTATGATCCGTTGAACCCGAAGGCTGGTCCTCAAGCGGTGGAGCACATCCGCAAGCTGATCGCGCAGCGCCGCTTTGCCGAAGCGGAAGCCCTCGCCAACGACTGCCTGATCGCACGGCCTGTCTCGCAGATGTCCTATCAGACCTTCGGCGATCTCTTCATCGACATGGACCTTCCCGGCACGCCAAGGACCTATCGCCGCGAACTTGATCTCGACAAAGCCATCGCCACAACCCACTTCGCCACCTCCACCGGCACCATAACGCGCGCGGTACTGGCAAGCCCCGTCGATCAGGTCATCGCCATCCACCTCTCGGCCAGTCACGGCGTCACGCTGAATTTGGCCGTTCGTTTTGACACGCCGCAAGACGCGACGGTCCGCGCGGCCGGCAATGCAATCCACGCAGAGGGCCGCAATCGGGCAGATCACGGCATCCCCGCCGGCCTGGGCCTCGCCGCAAGGATCACCGCCAGCGCCCAAGGCGGAAGCGTCCGGACGGAGGGCGCCACGTTGGTCGTCAGTGGGGCCTCGCACGCGACCATCCTCGTCGCGCTCGCGACCAGCCACGCAGGCGATCCTGTCGCCACCGTCGCCCGCCAGATCGCCAATGCCAGCGCCCGGCCATGGGTGGCCTTGCGCGATGCTCACATCGCCGAGCATCGCCGCCTCTATCGCCGCGCAGCGCTTCACCTCGGCCCCGCCAGCCCCCTGCCTACCGACGAGCGCATCAAAGCCAATGTCGAAAGCGACGAACCCGCCCTCGCCGCGCTCTATTTTGCCTATGCCCGCTACCTGATGATCTGCTGCTCGCGCCCCGGCAAACAGCCCGCGAACCTGCAGGGCATCTGGAACGAGAGCACCAAGCCGCCGTGGGGATCGAAGTACACGATCAATATCAACACCCAGATGAACTACTGGCTGGCGGACCCAGCCAACCTCGGCGAATGCGCCGAGCCGCTGCTGCGCATGGTCCGCGAACTTGCGGTCAGCGGGGCGAAGACCGCCCGCGCCATCTATGGGGCAAGGGGCTGGGTTGCCCACCACAACACCGATCTGTGGCGCGCCTCCAGCCCGATCGATGGTGCCGCATGGGGCATGTGGCCGATGGGCGGCGCATGGCTCTGCAACGCGCTGTGGGACCGCTGGGACTATGGCCGTGACCGGGCATGGCTGGCCGCAATCTACCCCCTCATGCGCGGCGCGGCAGAGTTCTTTCTCGAGACCCTGCAGCCCTCGTCCCAGGGCCTGATCACCTCCCCCTCGATCTCGCCCGAGAACCGCCACCCGTTTGGCGCTTCGGTCTGCGCCGGCCCAGCGATGGACCGCCAGATCCTGCGAGACCTGTTCGATCGCACCGCAGCTGCCGCCACCGTTCTGGACCGCGACGCCGATTTCGCCGAGCAGCTGCGTCACGCCCGCTCCGCCCTCGCGCCTGACCGCATCGGCAAAGCCGGGCAGCTGCAGGAATGGCTCGAAGACTGGGACGAAGCTGCGCCCGAACAGGACCATCGCCACGTCTCGCACCTCTATGCGCTCTATCCCGGCCACCAGATCAACCCGGACGGCACGCCAGAACTGGCGAGGGCAGCGCGCGTCTCCCTCGACCGACGCGGTGATGAATCAACCGGATGGGCCACCGCCTGGCGGATCGCCCTGTGGGCGCGGCTGCGGGATGGCGAGCGGGCGCACAAAATCCTGCGCAGCCTGCTTTCGCCCGCGCGCACTTATCCCAACATGTTCGACGCGCATCCGCCCTTCCAGATCGACGGCAACTTCGGCGGCAGCACCGCAATGATCGAAATGCTGATGCAAAGCCGGGGCAGTTCGCTTCATCTCCTTCCCGCGCTTCCCCGGGCCTGGCCTTCTGGCAGTGCCCGAGGGCTGATTGCGCGAGGCGGGGTGGCAGTCGATCTTAAGTGGACGGAAGGACAACTCGTTCAGGCCGTGCTGCAACCGATGGAAAGTGGCACGGTCGAGGTGCGCCTGGGCGAAATCCGCCGCACCATCACTCTCTCTGCCGGGCGTCTTGTGACGCTGAAAGGCTCCACACTGGCGATAAGCTGAAACCGCTTGCGAACCCATGCGTTGCGCTGGCACTTGGGTGCATGCGGGTTCGGCCGCAGGATGGGGGAATGATGCTGGAGCGTAGCAAGATCGAAAAGGGCGGATTCGTCCTGTTTCTGGTACTTGTCACCGTCGGGTTGACGCTTGTCGTATCGCACTTTCTTGGCGCGATGCTGTGGGCGGCGCTGGCCGCGATCATGTTTCATTCGCTGAACGAGCGCCTGCTCGAACGGTGGCCGGAAAGGCGCAGTCGCGCTGCTGCAATGACGCTGCTGATCATCACCTTTGCGGTGATCATCCCTGCCATGCTGATCGGAACCATGGTGGTGGAACAAGCTTCCGGCGTATTCGCGCAACTGCGCACCGGTGAGCTGAATTTCTCCTCCTATTTCAAACAAGTACACGACGCTCTTCCGGTTCGGCTTCAGGACCTGCTCGGCAATGCCGGTTTTGGTACGTTCGAGACCGCGCAGAGCCGCATTTCCGAAGCCCTCGGCAACAGCGCCAGCGCAATCACGCAGCGCGCACTGGCCTTTGGCGCAAATGCGGCATCCTTCCTTCTTGCTTTTGCTGTAGGCCTTTACGTCACGTTCTTCATGCTGCGTGATGGATATGTGCTGGGTCCGCAGATTGTCCGCGCCCTGCCTCTTGCGGATTCGATCGCCGCCCAGATCGTCGAGCGGTTCGTCGCCGTGGTACGTGCCACGATCAAGGGCTCGGTGCTTGTTGCCTTGGCACAGGGCGCACTTGGCGCGATCACTTTCGCAATAGTCGGTCTGCCCGCCTCACTGCTCTGGGGTGCGCTCATGGCCATTGCCGCACTGCTACCCGCGATCGGCCCTGCCATCGTCTGGGGCCCGGTCGCGATCTACCTCTTCGCCACGGGTGCGATCTGGCAGGGCGCAGTCGTGATCGGATCGGGCGTCATGGTCATCGGCCTTGCCGACAACGTCCTGCGTCCGATGCTGGTCGGCCGCGATACCGGCATCCGCGACTGGCTGGTTCTGGTGACAACGCTGGGCGGGATCGAGTTGCTAGGCCTTTCCGGCATCGTTGTCGGCCCGGTGGTCGGGGCCCTGTTCCTCACCGGCTGGCAGATCCTGACCGAACAAAGACTGGCGCTTCACCCTGCCGAGAGACAAGGCGAAGCGCCGTGATCTTCACTTCGGCAGATCGACCACGCGGTCTACGCTGAAGGTCGTCTCGGTCCCCGGCAGTCCGCTGTCGGGCTGGCCCCCGCCCAGGTTGAGGCGATAAGTCCCCGCAAAAACCTGCCTCACTCCGTCCGGCCGCACGGCCGAAAGGTCACGCGGCGAAAGCTCCAGCGTCACCGCCTTGCTCTCGCCCGGCTTCAGGGAAACCCGCTGAATCCCGCGCAGCGCAACGCGCGGGGCACCGGGCTGATCGGGGAAGCGCAGGTAGGCCTGCACCACTTCCTCGCCTTCGCGCGCGCCGGTGTTGGTCACCTGCGTCGTCACGCGAATGCCATTGGCCGTGTTGCCGCCAACCGGATCGACCTTCGCAGGGCCATAGCCGAATGTCGTGTAGCTCAGGCCATAGCCAAAGCCATAAACCGGCTTGCCGGTGAAGTAGCGATAAGTCCGCCCCTTCATCGAATAATCGGTGAATGCCGGCAGGTCCGCCGTGTCCTTGTAGAACGTCAGCGGCAGACGACCGGATGGATTGGTCTTGCCTGTCAGCACATTGGCCACGGCAAGCCCCCCGGCCTGACCTGGATACCACGCCTCTACCAGTGCATCGGCATTGTCCCTGGCCCATGACAGGTTGATCGGGCTGCCGTTCATCGCCACGACGACGAGCGGCTTGCCGAGCGTGCGCGCCCGGATCAGCAGTTCGCGCTGATCCATCGGCAGTTCCAGACTGGTCTTGTCACCGCCGTCGAAGCCCTCGATCTTGAGCGGCATTTCCTCGCCTTCAAGGTCCGCCGTCAGGCCGACCACGGCGACCAGCACATCGGCCTCGGCCGCGCCGCGCGCCAGATCGCCCCAGGGGTCCTTGCTGATGCGCTTCCAGAACAAGCCCGGCCCCGCCGCGCCGCCTCCTTCGATATCGAAGTGCAGCGGATAGCGCTCGCCCTTCTTCAGTTCGACCTCGACGTACTTTGGCGGCTCACCCCACAGCGAGTAGTGATCGGAGGTGATCACGGGCTTCCCGCCAATCTCGATTGCGCCCTTCACCGCGGTCACGCCCATCTTGTACAGGCCGCTTTCCGGCGCCACGAAGAAGCCGTCCCACACCACCTTGTGCGCCGGGCTCACCTCTTTCAGCTGCATCGCGCTGCTTTTCAGGTTGGTCTCGATCCGCGTGACCACCGGCTTTGCCGTGAACGTCCGTTCGCCGCGCGGCTTGTCGGGATCCACCGCGTTATAATAGACTGCCTTCAGCCCCGGCTTCCCGTCAGGCGTCAGGAAGTTGCCATCCGTCACCAGATCGCCGTCGACGATCGAAGGAGAGAACGGCACATAGTTGACCTGCGCTCCCGGCATCGCGCGGCGCAAGCCCTCGACAACCGAGATTGGCGGCGCGGAATTGGCGGAGGAGTAATTGCCCCGCAGCACCCGCGTCGCATCGCCCAGGGGTCCGATCACCGCCACCCGCGCGCCGGCCTTCAGCGGCAGCACGCCCGTGTTCTTGAGCAGGACCAGGCTCTTCTCGGCAGACTTGAGCGAAAGGTCCCAACCTGCCTGCGTGCCCACTGCGCTCACCGGCGTGGCATTGGGCTTGCGCGCGCTCATCCCGCCCAGGTCGCCATTGCGATAGCGTGCCGAGAACAGCCGCACCAAAACGCGGTCAAGGTCGCCTTCGGTCAGGTAGCCCGCCTTCAGTGCCGCCTTGTAGCGGTCGGCCAGCCCCTTGGCCTCACCAATGGTGCCGGTGTGGCATTCGTTGTCGACGCCCGCCAGCAGGCCTACCGCCACGCCCGAGGCAGCATCGGGCGCATACTTGTGGCGATCATAGATATCGACCACCGCATCGCAGTCCGAAACGACATAGCCTTTGAAGCCCCACGCCCCGCGCAGCCTGTCCTTCAGTAAGAGATCGCTCGCGCAGGCCGGCTGCCCGTCAACGCGGTTGTAGGCGCACATGATCGATCCGGCCTTGCCCTCGACGATCGCGGCGCGGAACGCGGGCAGATAGGTGTCTTCCAGATCGTGGCGCGAAACCATGATATTGTCGGTATGCCGGGTCGGTTCGGGCCCTGAATGCACCGCAAAGTGCTTGGGGCTGGCGATCACGTCGGGCAGATCCGGGCTCGGCCCCTGGATGCCCTTCACGTAAGCGACGCCCAGTTGCGCCGTCAGGTACGGGTCCTCGCCATAGGTCTCCTGCCCACGGCCCCAGCGCGGATCGCGGAAGATGTTGATGTTGGGCGCCCAGGTGTCGAGCCCGGTGCCGATCTTGCCGAGATGCCCGGTCTGCCGAGCCAGCGTGTGCAGGCCCTGCAGTTCGGTGCTGATCACCCGTGCCACGTCATGGATCAATGGCGGGTCGAACGTGGCAGCAAGCCCGATGGATTGCGGGAAGTTCGTGGTCGGGACGGCACCGCCCGCGCCATGCAGGCTCTCGGTCCACCAGTTGTAGGCCGGCACGCCAAGGCGCGGGATGGCCGGCGCGACATTCAGCAATTGCTCCACCTTTTCGTCGGTGTTCATCTTCGCCACCAGCGCTGAAGCCAGGCGGTCCGCCTCGGCCCGCGGATCAACCTCCTGCGCGTTGGCGGTGGACAGAGTTAGCGTTACCACGCTGACGGACCCAAGCAGCAGTCGCGCGAGGCCGCGCGTTGGCAATGAACTGGCGATCACGATTTTCCTCTCAAGTATCCCGTGCCGATGCGACCCGGCAGGGCTGGTCGTTGCGGATCAGACTGGCTGCAATCCGTATTTCACGATGCGGTCGATCAGGTCGCGATGCCTGGGCAGTCCACTCAGCATTCGCGCAGTGACGTCGGCATTCTCTGCCCGCGCCCGCCGCGCCTCACGCACTTCCGGTTCGAGCGTCCGCGCGGAGACCTCGGTTCGGAAACCCATTCCATAGAGCACGTACTGATAAGATGCCGAAGGGAACACCTCGTCCACCCGGTCAAACTCCTCGTGCATATAGGGGCCCTGATACTGCCACAGCGCCATCAGCTCCTGCAGCCTCTCGGGAATGGAGGCCGGGTCCATGTTGTCCCGCCAGAACGCCGTATCGCGTCGCTGGCTCAAGACGTAATGCAGCTTGAGAAAGTCGATGATCCGGCCCCAGCGGTACAGCGTCTTCTCGTTGTAGCGCCGCGCCACCACGTCCATAACCTCGCGCACCGGGGGCATCTGGTCTGCGATCATCTTGGCCGAAAGCTCGATCAGCACGATGGCGGAGGCTTCCAGTGGCTCGAGGAACCCTGCCGCCAGCCCCACGGCAACGCAATTGTTCTTCCAGAACAGTTCGCGGTGGCCCGAACGGATATCGATCTTGCGCACCGCAAGACCTTCCGCCGCCGGACCCACATAAGCGCGCAGTTCCGCCTCGGCATCCTCGCGGCTGATATGGCGGCTTGAATAGACGTGCCCAACACCCCGTCGCGTCGGCAAACCGATGTCCCAGATCCACCCCGCCGATTGCGCGGTCGAGATCGTGTGCGTTGCCACCGGCGCATCGGGGGCGGGATATGGCACCTGCATGGCGAGCGCGGTGTCGCAGAAGAGCACGTCGTTGCAGTCCTTGAAGCCGACGCCGAGCGTCTGCCCGAGCAGCAGGCTGCGCATGCCGGTGCAGTCGATGAAAAGATCGCCGCTGACTTCGCCTGCCTGCTCGGTCGCGATCGCGCGAATGTCGCCGCTTTCGTCCTGAAGCACTTGGCGCATGTCTGCCAGCACGTGGCGCACGCCCAGCTTTTCGGTGCAATGCCGCTGCATGAACGGCGCGAACTTGCCGGCATCGAGATGGTAGGCGTAATTCGCCTGCCCCTCGTACTCGGCATTGACCATCGACTTGGGCGCCAGGTTCTCGTCGCAGAGCCGCCCTTGCGGACATACCGCGTCGCAGAAGGTCTCGCCGTTGTCGCCACCCTCGTTCAGCGTGCCCGCCAGCCAATGCGGCGCAAGGTTCAGTTGCCCGAAGCGCTGGGGCAGGACCAATGGATGATAATAGGCGTCGTCCTCGGCGCCGGTGGTCCACTTCGCAAACAGCGCGCCTTGCTTGAAGGCGGCATCGCATTCGCGGAAAAAATCGGTTTCGGAAATGCCCACGCTCTTGAGCGTCGAGCGCAGCGTAGGCCAGGTCCCTTCGCCCACGCCTATGATCGGCACGTTGGGGCTTTCCACCAAGGTGACGGAGAAGTCGTGTCCGATCCGGGCCTTGTGCTTTGCGGCAATGATCGCTGCGGTCAGCCACCCGGCCGTTCCGCCACCGACAATCACGACATCGCGCACTGCACGAACCATCCGCGCACCTCTCCGTCCTGCTTTTGCAGCAGTGCCGGGGCACGAAGCTCCGGCACCACCATCACGTCTTGTCAGTAGTTGAAACGTGCGCCGAAGACAAAGCGGCGACCGTAGTTGAACGTGTCGAGCGACATGTTCGAAAAGCGACCATAAGTGCTGTAGTTCGAGTTGTTGAGGTTGGTGCCCTCGACAAAGACCGACAGCTCCTTGGTCACTTGGTAGCTTGCGCTGGCATCGATCTGGAACTGACGGTTCACGTTGACCGGTTCCGCACCGAAGGTGCCGCCCTGCTGCTGGCCAAGGCCAAGCAGGTACTTGTCGCGCCAGTTACCGGCAACGCGCACTTCCAGACCGTTCTTGTCATAGAACGCCACGAGGTTCGCGGAGTTGGCAAGGCCGGTGATGGCAAAGGCCGAACCCGAGATGTCCGCCGTGTTGAAGGTGCGGTTGGTATTGACCAGCGTGGCGTTGGCGTTGAACCCGAAGCCGGTTTCGCCGAAGACCTGCTGCCAGGCGATTTCCACGCCGCGCACCACGCCGTCCGGACCGTTTACCTTGCTGTTCACCTGGAACTGCGCGGGCTGGTTCGTGAACGGATCGACCACGCCGTTGATCGTCTGGGTGCTCACGCCGCCGACGATGAAGTTCGAGATGAACTTCATGAAGCCGTTGACCGCGAAGTACGAGTTGGAACCGTAGTACCATTCGACACCGAGATCGAGGTTGTCGGCAAGGTAGGGCTTGAGGCTGGCGTTGCCGCCCGATGCCGCAAGGCTGCCCCTGCGCAGCGTGCCGAGGTTGATCGTCGGGCGCAGATCACCCAGCGCCGGGCGGGTCAGCGTGCGCGATGCATCGAAGCGCAGGATCAGGTTCGGCTTCACCTCCAGCTTCACGTCAAGGCTGGGCAGGACGTAGTTGTAGGAAATGCTGCGCTCGATCAGCTGCTGCGGCGTGAAGGTATCGACCTGGATCAGCGTCGGGTCGGTCGGCACCGTGATCAACTTCACCGGATTGCGGCCAAGCGCGCCCGAAGTCAGCTTGGTGTACTCGTCGCGTACGCCGGCGCTGACCTTGAACGGCATATCACCGATCTCGCTCTCGAAGTTGATGCGCAGATAGGCCGCAAACGTCTGCTCCTTGACGTTGAGCACGCTGTCCGGGTTGAACGCAGGCGCAGTCGTGCCGCGTCCGGTCGCCTCGAGCACCCGGTACACCGCCACCGGATCGTACTTGATGATCGCAGGGGCGAGGTTGCCTTCGTAACCCGGAATGAAGTTGTTGGTGCTGATGATGCCCTGATAGACACTGTCTGGCAGCGGTGCGACGGCGCCGGTGCGGCCAGACGGAGCGCCGTAACCACCGTAGCGGAAGAACGTGCCGTTCACGAACGGGCTTTCGCCTTCCTGATGATACTTGTTTTCCTGGAAGCTGCCGCCGAAGTGGACCTTCAGGTTGTCGCCGTCCCACTTGCCGCCGATCTTCACCTGCTTGACGAGGTTGGTGAAGTAGTTGGGGAAGCCGGCAATCACGTGGCTGCCGATCAGCGACTTGTCGGTAAAGCGCGAAACGTCGCCACCCGGCCCCACGTCGTGGATGCTGGGCAGGAAGTTGTTGCTCGGCCCGCCGATCTTCACGCCGGTATTGGCGCCAAGGATCGTCGAATAGCGGCTGCACGAAGTCGGCGCGGTCGTCGGGCCCGCACCGGCGGGATACGTGCAACCCGTCGACAGGAACGGCCCGTTCGGATCGGCATTGGTGCCGCCGTAACCGATGTCCATCGCGTTCTGGTAGCCGTTGCGGCCGGGATTGAGGACCGAGCGCGAGAGCGATGCGTCGAAGTCGAAGCTCAGCTCGTCGGTCGCATCCCACTTCAGGTTGCCGCCGAACATGTAGGTCTGGTTGATCGTCCGCGCCAGGCTGGCGTTGAAGTCCATCGGCGTGCCGAACTGGTTGAAATCAACCACCGTGCCGTTGCTGTCCTGCTTCACATTGCGCAAGTCGTCACCGTTGAACCATGCGCCGTAGCCATAGGTCGCGGTGTTCAGCGTCTGGCGGGTGAAGTTGCCGTCCAGCGTCAGCAGCACATCGTCACCGGCCTGCCACTGATAGGCAAGACGGCCGTCGATGCGCTCGTCCTTCGTGGTAATCTGGTTGGCGCCAACCTGCTGCGGGAACCAGCCCAGCACGTTCTTCTTGGCAGGCGTGAAGTCGTTGGTCTGACAGGCCGCCTGCGCCTGGCACTGATAGAAGTAGTTGCCGATCCACCCCGGGATGAAGACCTGGTTGGTTTCGGTATCGACGCGGCGATAGGCGGCGTAGGCCAGGATGCCCATGGTGTCGTCGGCAAAACGCGTGCTCGCGAGGGCCGCACCCGAAGGCGTAACCTTGCCGCTGCGGTCCTGAACGGCACCGGAAGCCTTTACCGCAAACTTGCTGTCTGCGCTGTCGAAGGGCTTGGGCAGGGCAACATTGATCGTCGCACCGATGGCGCTGGCGCCCAGTTCGACGTCGGGAGTCTTGAAGACCGAGATGTTCGAGACGAAGTCCGAGCCGATCGTCGTGAAGTCGACCGCACGGCTGCCCGAAGCGGTCGAAAGGCGACGCCCATCGAACTGCGTGTCGTTGAAGTCACCGCCAAAGCCGCGCACGGTCACGCCATTGGCTTCGCCGCGAGCGCCAGAACGCTGGATCGAGATGCCGGGCAGGCGCTGCAGTGCGTCAGCCACGTTGGCATCCGGGAACTTGCCGATGTCTTCGGCCGAAATCGCATCGACCACGCCCGAAGCCGTGCGCTTGATCTCCATGTTGCGCTGGAGCGAGCCACGAATGCCGGTGACGATGATTTCGGCGTTGCTCGGCTCGTCGTTCATGACCGAGCTTTGCGCTTCCTGCGCCGCAACCGGCATCGCCATGGCAAGCGCGATCGCGCCTGCTGCACTTCCGATAAGGAAGCGTGAATTGATGGACGTCCTCATACCCTCTCCACTGCTACTCTGACGGCCCCCCCGCCCGGGAAGGTGATCTGCATCCGGCTGCCCCACACGACAGGACCGGCAGCCATGACGAAGCACGCGCAATCGGAGAAGCATCGCGCAGGCGAACTGCGATTTCCCTTCAGCCTCTCAACCCTGCAGGCGCTCTGTCAGCGTCACCTTGCGAGACCGGTGTAGCTGATCTAGGTAGCGCTATCAATACCAAATTGTCTGCGCAATGGCACCTTGGTTGGATAGTGTTGCAACAAGGCCGCGGATGGCGTTAGATCAGCCATGTTAGCGCGCACATGAAGTACCGGGCATAACCGCGATAAGCTGCCTGAAAGACAGGGAAAGACGGGAGAGGACGAATGGCTGAGCAACTCGAGATCCTGAACAGCGAGGTCCATCGCAACCTGGCCATGCACCCTCTTGCTGGCGCGCATCCGCACATGGTGCAGATCTCGCTGCCCGAAGTCGAAGCGGCCGCATCCTGCTGTCCGGTCATGCTGGCCAAGTCCCCCGAAACAGGGCGATTCGCCATCGTCGCGTTGTTCGGATTCTCGCCCGAAGAAGTCCTCGTGGAGGGTGCGGGCACTGGAAACGCTGCGTTTCTTCCGCTCGACCTGCAACGGCAGGGATTTTTTGCCTCTGACGACAACATTGCCGTCGATCTTGCTCATCCCCGCTTCGCGCCCGGTGGCACGATTCCCCTGTTCGACGCCATGGGCGGCCCGACCGACGAGATGCGTCTCGTCCAGCGCGCCATCGGTACGTTGATGGGCAACGCTGCAAGGACGGAAAGATTCATTGCCGATATCGTCGAGGCGCGGCTGGTCGAACCGGTCGACATTTCCCTGAAGTTCGACGATGGCCAGACCGTCGCCCTGAATGGCCTCTACACGGTCAGCGGCGATGCGCTTGCAGATCTCGATGATACTAGAATCATCAGACTATTTAGAGACGGCTCCCTGGCTGCTGCATTGGCGATCCGCGCGTCGCTGCGCCAGATCGGCCAGCTTGCCCGCAGGCGGAATGAACGTCTCGCCATGCCTGCCAGCGGCTGGGCATGACATGACCGGACAGGCCCGGCCAGAACTGACAGAAATCTCGAAAGACCACACCGCGCTGGTCAGCGCGGAGGCGTTTCGCGTTCAAGTTATTGAAACGGGTCGGCCCGCGGTCATCAGAGGCCTCGGCGCGGCTTTGCCAGCGACACGGGCCGCAAGCGCAGAGCCAGGCGCAGTGCTGGACTATATGCTTGGATTTGCGAACGAACGCCGACCACAAGTCTTCCAGAGCGATCCGATCAACGCGGGCCACTATTTCTATTCGGACGATCTTTCCGGCTTCAACTTCACGCGCAGCGAAATGGCGCTCAGAGATGCCTTCCACGCGATGCTGGCCCACGCGGCCGATCCCTCGGCGCCGACGACCTATGTCGGTTCGCTTGTCGCGCACGCCTATCTTCCCGGCTTTGCCGAGCCCAATCATGTTGCCATCGTGCCCCGATCTGTCGAACCACGCCTGTGGATCGGCAATCCGTCCACCGCTGCGGCTCACTACGATGCTTATGAAAATCTGGCCTGCGTGATCGCCGGAGAGCGCACGTTCACGCTCTACCCGCCTGATGCCATTGGCGATCTCTACGTTGGTCCGATCGACAATACGATGGCCGGCCAACCCGCGAGCCTCGCCGCCGGCAATCCGGACCCAGCGCGCTTCCCCCGCTTCGAAAAGGCCCGCGCCCGTGCCATCGCCGTTACCCTGCAGCCGGGCGATGCCCTCTTCCTGCCCAAGTTGTGGTGGCACCAGGTTGAAGCCAAGGCCCCGATCAACGTCATGCTCAACTACTGGTGGGACGCCACTGCCACCGGGCCTGACGCGCCCTCGCTGTCTATGCTCCACGCCATGATCGCCATAGCCGAACGCCCAGAGGCAGAGCGCATGGCCTTCCGCGCCTTCTTTGATCACTACGTCTTCCGCACCGAAGGCCACCCCCTTGCCCATTTGCCCGAAGACCAGCGCGGCGTCCTCGGCAATCTCAAGGCCAACTACGGCCAGATCCGCGCCATGCTCCTCCGCGCACTGCGCGGCAGCTGACAACAACCAGAACCAACCTCGGGAGATTGACCAATGCGCCTTTTGCCTATGCTGGCCCTCTCAGCCCTCACGATGGGAGCGCTACCTTCAAGCGCATACGCGCAAGTGCAGACGCCTGCACCCGCTGCCATTGCTGGCGCACCCAAGACCACGGTCCAGAAGATCTCTGTTCACGCCACGGCCCTCGAAGGCGCGCTTGAAGGCGATAGCGCCGATCGTGACGTCTTCGTCGTCCTGCCGCCCAGCTACGCGAAGAATCCGAAAGGCCGTTATCCGGTGGTCTATGCGCTCCACGGCTATTCCATCGGCGCGCAGCAATGGATGGGCGAGATCCACGTGCCGCAGGTGATCGAAGGCGGCATGGCCCAAGGTGCGCGCGAGATGATCTACGTCTTCCCCGACAGCAAGACCGTGCACAACGGCTCGATGTATTCCTCGTCTGTCACCACCGGCGATTTCGAAACCTTCATCGCCCGCGATCTTGTGACCTACATCGACAGCCACTTTCGCACCCTGCCCACGCGCGAAAGCCGCGGTCTCGTCGGCCATTCGATGGGCGGTTACGGCGCCAAGCGCATCGGCATGAAGCATGCCGACGTGTTCGGCGCGCTCTACCTGATGAGCCCGTGCTGCCTCTCCGCGCGCGGCCTGTTTGGCGTCACGCCCGAGACGATGAAGGCCTATGCCGCGATGAAGAGCCCGGCCGACTCGGCCAGCCTGCAATGGGCACAGCGCGGCACCCTGGCGGCTGCCGCCGCCTGGTCACCCAACCCGAAGAACCCGCCGCTCTATCTCGACCTGCCGTTGACCGCCGACGGCAAGACCCGCGATGACGTCATGGCGAAATGGGCCGCCAACGCCCCGCTCTCCTTCGTAGACCAGTACATCCCGAACATGCGCCGCTACGCTGCGATTGCCATGGACGTGGGCGACAAGGACGGCCTCAAGACCGATACCGAAACCCTGCACAAGGTCCTCGAAACCTACGGCATCGCCAACAGCTTCACGCTGTACGAAGGCGATCACACCAATCGCGTCGCCTTCCGCTTCCAGGAACAGGTCGTGCCGTTCTTCAGCAAGCACCTCGCGTTCGGAGCAACGAAGTGAAGCGCCTCACTGTCGCCGCCCTGCTCGCAGCAACCACCCTCGCATCCTCGGCCAACGCCGCCGACAAGCCGCTCGAGGCCCGTGGCACCTGGAGCGTAACGACGCGTGGCTCCGCCCCGCTGCCGCCGATGGGCTGGAACAGCTGGAACGCCTTCGGCACCGACATCGACGAGGAAAAGGTCATCGCCTCGGCGCAACTGATCGTTGATTCCGGGCTCGCCGCCAAGGGCTACCGCTACGTCAACATCGACGATGGCTGGTGGGCGAAGCGGCGGCAGGCTGATGGCCGTGTGCTGATCCGCACCGACAACTTCCCTTCGGCCCGAACGGCTGATGGCAACACCAGCTTCCGCCCTTTCACCGACCGGCTTCACGCCATGGGCCTGAAAGCCGGCATCTACAGCGAGATCGGCCGAAACAGCTGCGGCCAGATCTACGGCGATCCCGCCGGCCCCGGCCAGCCCGCGGGCACCATGGCCGAACGCGAGATCGGCCTCTACGGCCACATCGATCAGGACATCGCGCTCTATTTCGGCGAATGGAACTTCGACTATATCAAGGTCGACGGCTGCGGCATCCGGGCGCTCGCGGCGGATAGCCCGCAGGTCAAATCCGGCCGCCTGCGCGCGCTGGATCCGCTGATCGACTACGACACGATCCCGCGCACCAATATCCCCGCAGTGAAGGGCCTGTTCGATCAGGTGGGCCAGGCGCTGTCGCGCAACAAGCCTGGCAACGATTTCGTCCTGTCGATCTGCCTGTGGGGTTCGGCCGACGTCCGCTCATGGGCGCGTACCCTCGGCAACCTTTCGCGCACCAGCGAGGACATCTCCCCCAATTGGGAGCGGATGCTGCACAATCTCGATTCCGCCTCCCGGCGTGAACTTTACGCCAAGCCCAACAGCTGGAACGATCCCGACATGCTGTTCATCGGCAGCGGCGAGTTCGACGATGCGCACCTCACCGAGGCGCGTTCGCACATGTCGCTGTGGGCGATGCTCAACGCACCTCTGATCATCGGCTTCGATCTGCGCAAGGCCTCGCCAGCGATGATGGGCGTGCTCGGCAATGCGCAGGTCATCGCGCTCAATCAGGACGCGGCCGCGCATCAGGCCGTGCTGGCCTATGATGGCGACAGCGTTCAGATCTTCACCAAGACGCTGGCCGACGGCACCAAGGCTGTCGCCCTGTTCAACCGCACCGGCAGCCCGATCGACGTGAAGCTTATCGCGTCGCACCTCAAATACCGCGCCGATAAACCGATTACCCTCACTGATTTGTGGGACGGCGACACGAAATCCTTCACCAATGAAATGCCGGTCCATCTCGAACGCCACCAGACCCTGCTGTTCAAGGCCAGCGGCACGCGCGAGCACGCGCAAGGCCTTTACCTGTCCGAGCAACCCGGCAACGTGAACCCGGCGGTCGACGGCATCGTGCATCCCATGGCCGACCCGATGGTCTATCGCGGCCTTCTGCCCTGGCGCTCGACCAAGGCCGATGGCGAGCATCCCGTCTATGGCGGTTGGGGCGGTGCGCGGGCAGATGCGACCCCCTTCGCCCAGACTCCGAAGATCGCGGGCAAGACCTATCACAACGCCATCGGCACCCTCGCCAACTCTCGCCTCGAAGTCCGCAACACCGGCTTCTCGACCTTCACCACCCTCGCCGGGATAGACGACTCCGTCGCCGACCCCACCGCTCGCGTCCGCTTCTCGGTCCACGCCGATGGCAAGCTGCTGAAGCAGACCGGGTGGATGAAGCCCGGCGACGCGCCTGCCGCCATTGCCGTGCCGGTCAAGGGCGCGAAGATCGTGGAACTGGTCGCCGAAGGAAACCGCCCGGAGATGCAAAATGTGGCGGTCGACTGGGCCGAAGCGGCGCTCGACCGCTAGGCTTGGCGCCGCACAAGGCGCCAGACCCGCATCACGCCCAGCACCACCAGCGCCCAGAAGCCAAGATCCGCAAGGAACGGGCCGGGCCGGAAGTCATCCTCCGGCCCGATCTGGTGCGGCACGGAAGTGGCCGTGCTGTCCGCCAGAAACGGCGCGGGCCACCCCGCCACCTCGCGCGGCAACCAGTTCTGCTCGAGCGGCCCCTCGAACCCATACATCGCCCGTTCGTCGGACGCGGGATGGATCAGCGCGCTTGCGCAGGTGAGGAGCAAAGCGAAGGCGGCAACGAGGATCGATCTCAGCATCACAGCCAAAACGCGGCAGCAAACGCAAAGTGCCGCCCCCAGCGGACGGTCTACGTTCCGCTGTTCAGGACCGCGTTTCTGGTGGCGAGGTCTTCAGCCAGAATAATTGGTTCGGCGCCAAACGGCAGTGATCTCCAGCGTCTCGGCAAGGACCGCTCTGGCAACTTCGTACTGTCTGAAAACGGTTTCGCCGGACATTCGCCTCATCGTACTGACTTCGGCGGGCAACGTTGATCTTGTGACACCCTCCGGTCCTTTTTGATGAGGTCCTTACTTTTCGGATGTCGGATCATCTTCTGCTGACATTCGCTGGATGAAGCTTGGCAAGGCTCGAGCGTCTCCTGCCGCGCAAGCATAGCCCAGATCTATACCCGCATAGGGAATCATTTCTTTTTTTGAGGGATAACTTTCGGCATCTCCGCGCCTTGACTGGGTCAGGTGGGAGAACCGCAGCGAGTGCCGGAAAAGACGATCGCTCGACGGGAAGGTCTCAGGCCGTGTCCACGAGTTCGACACGAGAGGTGTCCTTCTGGCGCAGCGATAGTTTCGGCCCCGATTGGACCACAGCTCAACGTTGGGCCGAATTGGCAGCACCAGACGTCTTCATCCAAGAATACTCGTCATTCACGATGATTACCACGTACGAATAGGCGTGGAACTCGAAGAAAATAGGCGTCTCTTCTTCATAAGTTCGACAATCGAGAGACATTATTCCGATAATTCAATTTCAGGGAGATAAAGATGAATAGATACAGATTGATGGCACTGGCGGCGTCGACTGCGATTGCTTCATATTCATGGTCAGCGAATGCCCAGGATACAACTGAAGGCGCTGGCACCGATGCGAATGCCGACGTGTTCGGGGACATCGTCGTGACAGCCTCGCGACGGGCAGAGCGCTTGCAGGAAGTGCCGTTGGCCGTGTCAGCACTGGGAGCTGAACAGATCGCCAAGGGAGGATTCCAGCGCCTGCCCGACTTGCAGTATCAGGTTTCTGGCCTTCAGTTTGGCAGTTCCCCGAACGACAGTGGTTTCCGTCTGCGTGGCGTTGGCTCGGCAGGCGGTTTCGCCTCGTCGTCCGAACAGAATGTCGGCACCGTCGTCGACAACGTCGTGATCCCCTTCGGCAATCCGCTCAACAGCCTGGGGGATCTCGAGCGGGTGGAAGTGCTCAAGGGCCCGCAGGGTACCCAGTTCGGCAAGAACGCTTCTTCCGGCGTCATCAACATCACGACGGCCAAGCCCCGGTTCGACAAGGTCTCGGGCAAGGCGTACGCATCGTACGGTGAATTGAACGAGGTCAACGCCAACGCCTCGGTCAACCTGCCATTGTCGAGCAATGCCGCTATGTCGGTGTTCGGCTTCTACCGTCGGAATGATGGCTTCCTCGAGAACGTCCTGCGCGATGAAATGTGGGGTGGTGAACGCAGCTATGGCGCGCGCGCCAAGCTGCTTTGGGAGCCGTCCGAAGATCTCAGCGTCTACGTGATCGGCGACTATTCCAAAATCAATCGTACAGGGCCGGGGCAACTCTGGACGCTTAACTCCCTGCCAAACAGCGCCAAGCCGGGAACCGGCTTTAATCCGCTGATGGCATTACGCTTCGCCAATCTGTCAGCCTTGGGCGTCACGCCGGGCTTCGAGAACGGCAAATCGGTTGAAGACTATCCAGGGTACAGCTCGGAGCAGAACTTCGGAGCCTCGATCGAAATCAACAAGGAGCTGGGGAGCGGCTATAACCTTACGTCCGTCACCGCCTACCGTGGCCTGAACGAAGGTCCGCAGGCATTTGCCATCGATGGCAGCAGCTTGCCGATCTTCAGGGCCCAGCCAACCGGTGTCGATCAGACATTCTTCAGCCAGGAACTGCGCCTGTCCTCGCCCAAGGGCTCGCAGCTCGAGTTTACCGGTGGCTTCTACGCATCGGTTCGCAAGGTAGGCGACGCTAACGACTTCAATCGCGCCCAGTTGCGCCCGGCCTTCCCGTTCACACCGATTGCTCTTGGACCGACGCTGAGTGCCACACCGATCATCAATATCTCGGCAGGGCAGAGTAACACCCAGACAAAGTCTGATTCTTACGCCGGATTTATTGACGGCAAGTTCCACGTGAGCGAGCAGTTCGCCCTTCTCGGCGGTTTCCGGGTCCAGAATGACAAGGTCAAATCGTCGTCGTTCTCGATCGTCGATCCGGCCGTCGCACCCGCAACGGTCGATTTCTCGACAACGCCGCCAGGATTCGTTGTCCCCTATGCACCGCGTGCACTGCAAACGGGCAGCGTGTCGAAGACAGGATGGTCAGGGCGAGTCGGTGCCGAATACAAGCTGGCGCCTGATGTCATGGTGTTCGCGACCGTTGCCCGTGGTTACCTGGGACCGACCGTGACGTTCTCCGGGCTCACGGGTGCAAAGTCCAGCGTCAATCCCCAGACGGTCCGCGACGTGACAGTTGGGCTCAAGAGCCAGCTGTTCAATCGGACAGTCACCTTCAATGCCAACATGTTCTTCGATCAGTACAAGAACCTCCAAACCTCGGTCTTCAACGGAACCGAGTTCCTGACGGAGAACGCCGGTGGTTTCCGCGCGAATGGCTTTGAAGTGGATGCAGCTTGGCGCGTCAGCCCCGAGTTCAGCCTGAATGGAGGCTTCACTTATTCGGACACCAAGTTTACCGATTACGTCACGGCCTGCCCAAGTGTCGTCAAGGCCGGCTACACGTGCTTCACCCAGAACGGAACCAGTCTGATCCAGGCGAAAGGCGAGCCCTTGTCCGGAGCACCGAAATACAGCGCTACGTTGGGGGCAAATGTCACCCTGCCAATCAGCGATAGCCTGCAGTTCGATTGGGCAGCAAACGGGTACTATCGAAGCAGGGTTCAATATGACGTGGCAAGCGCGATTGCTTCCCAGCCAGGATTCGTGACCATCGGTCTCAATGCCGGCATCGGTCACCCGGACGGGAATTGGCGCCTCGGCGTGTTCGCCCGCAACCTGCTGGACAAGCGCTTCCATGCATCAGTGATCGGATTGCCCTTTGCAGATGCAGGCGGCGCCGTGAACTGGTTGACGCGTGAAGGGCGTCGCACCTTGGGGGCAAGCCTGGAAGCTAAGTTCTGACAGGCTACAGGTCCCGCCTTGCTGCCTCGCTTTCTAGGTTAGCGAGGCGGGACGCCTTGCAACTGCTAAGACACTGGAGGCTAAGCCAGACAGAACTCGGCTTGGTATCGAATTTGGGCAAACTCGTAAGATTCTGATCGACGTATGGGAGAAGTATCGTGAAGCGAGTTTCACGGCGAGAGTCCTTCAAGCTGGCTGCCATCGGAACTGCGGGCTGCCTTCTGGGCGGTCTGAGCGAACTGGCGCGTGCCAGCGAGCCAGAGGAATTTGCCTACGTTCACCCTCAACTGCGCCCCTTTGCCAAGCAACTCATGGCCATGCTTGAACCCATGCCCGAGCTTTCCGAAAAAAGCTTGTCATTCACCCGGAAGGCAATGGGCGGATGGGCGCAGCCTCCCCTCCAAGCCCCCGCCTGGACCAGACAATCTGTACCTGGTTTGACGGGCCACCCGGCGGTCACCGTGTACGTCGTCAACAGCGACGCGTCGAAACGCCGTCCGGCAATCCTTCACACGCACGGCGGAGGCTTTGTCAGCGGCACAGCTATCAGCATGGTTGCTGACCTGCAGCGTCTGGCTTTGGAATTGGACTGCACGATCGTCACAGTCGATTATCGTCTCGCGCCGGAAACACGATATCAGGGATCCATTGCAGACAACTATGCAGCTCTCGAATGGCTTTACGACAATGCGACATCCCTTGGCGTCGATGCAGGCAGGATCGCCGTTATGGGCGAGAGCGCAGGCGGCGGGCACGCGGCGCTGTTGGCCCTCAAAGCGCGTGATGTCGGCAAGGTCCCGATCGTCGCACAGGTTTTGATATACCCGATGCTGGATGACCGCACCGGAACCGTGGAGACGCCAAAGGCTCCGATCGGCACGATTGTCTGGACTGCTGCCAAGAACCGGTTCGGGTGGGGTGCGTTTCTGGGGATGGAGCCAGGCATGGATGCTGCTCCTGTGGCGGCAGTGCCAGCACGCCGATCGGATCTGGCTGGCCTGCCGCCAACCTTCATCGGCGTCGGAGCTATCGACCTTTTTGTCGATGAGGACATAATGTACGCCAAGCGTCTGATCGCTGCCGGCGTTCCGACCCGGCTGGAAGTCGTGCCTGGGGCGTTCCATGGATTTGACGGGATCGCTGCTTCAACCCAGGTGGCGAAGAACTTCCATGCGTCGAAAGTAGCTGCTTTGCGGAGCGCTTTCGCTTGACAGACTTACTCACCTCAACAGGCAGTATGAGCACCCAGCTGTCCCCGCTTCGGGTGAATTGTTACATCCAGCCCAAGTGAGAACATTGCCTCCAGAGCCAAGCTTTGGGACGGGTTCGGCACAAGGGGGGAATGAGATGGTTGGTACAACTGTGGCTGGCAGGTGGGGACTGTCGCTGGCAGCGCTTGCATCGTCGATGCTGGTTGCTCCTGTTCATGCCGAGGAGGCTGAAGACCAGGCAGCTTCCGGCACGATCCAGGAAATCACCGTCACTGCTCAGAAGCGCAGGCAGTCTGTGCAGGACGTCGGGATCACCCTTTCGGTCGTCAGTGGCGACAGCCTGGCCCAGGCCGGCGCCAGCTCCGTCACCGACCTGACCTCGCTGGTTCCCAATATCCAGGCGAACTACGGCGCCGGGCAGGTTGCGTTCAACGTCCGCGGGATCGGGACCAACGAATTCTCCGCCAACCTCGATTCACCGGTCGCGATCAACGTCGACGAGGGATACCTCGCCAAGACCTTCATGAGCGGTCTCCTCCTGTTCGACATCGATCGCGTGGAAGTGCTCAAGGGTCCGCAAGGCACGCTATTCGGGCGCAACGCCACTGGCGGCGCGGTCAACTTCTTCACGCGCCGCCCGACGAGCGAACTCGCTGCCGGAGGCACCGTTTCGTTCGACAATTACCGCACGCTTCGCGCGGAAGGCTATGTCAGCGGCCCGCTCAGCAGCACGATCTCGGCGCGCCTTTCGGGCATGGTCACGGACCAGGGCCGCGGGACCTATCGCAATCTCACGCTCGGTCGGCGCGAAGGCTTCGAGAAGAAGTGGGCCCTGCGTGGCCAGCTTCTTTGGGAAAGCGGGCCCGACAGCGTGCTGGTGACCGTGTTCGGCGGACAGCAGAACGGCGAGCTTCAGCCTTACGAAGGCGTCGGCGTATTCACCCCCGGCTTCGGTAGCGGCAGGTGCCCCGGTGTTCTGCGGCGCTTATCTGGCGGGGCGTGCCACCGGCGGCAACAGCGGCTGCGTCAGGGGCACGGACGGCCTGTTTCCGGGCGACAACGACCCGTTCACCTCGAACAACAACCAGACTCATACCGTCCGCAACCGCTCGATCGGCGCAACCGTGCGCTATGAGCACGAGTTCGACGGCGCGACGCTGACCTCGCTGACGTCCTATCAGACCTTCACCCGCCGCCAGCACGAAGACTCCGACGGAAGCCCGGTCAACACCATCGACGTCGACTATTACAACCGGATCCGCCAGTTCAACACGGAGCTGCGGCTGACCTCGAACGGGCAGGGCCGCTGGAACTACGTGCTCGGGCTCTATTACCAGCGCGACGCCTATCGCAACGGCGATTACCTGCAGATCGCGCGAGGCGCAGCACCCGGATTCTACAGCCCCTTCACCCAGACGAGCGACGCGATCGCCGCGTTCTTCCACAACGACGTCCAGCTGACCGATCATCTCAGCCTGACCGCCGGTGTCCGTTATTCCTGGGAGAAGGTCGGCCTGAAGGGCGGCACGTTCGCCGGAACCGGACTTGGCGGCAATCCGCTGGCCCCGACGACGATCGTCGCTACCCTGGCCCAGGCGGACACCAGCCGCACCGACGACGACGCCAACTTCAAGCTGGGCATCGAGTGGAAGCCAGACGTGTCCGGCATGTTCGACAAGTTCATGCTTTATGCGAACGTTTCGACCGGCTTCCGGTCAGGCTCCTACAATGCGGAGTTCACCGCCACCCAGTCTGCGCTGACTTCGCTCGGCCCCGAAAAGATCACCGCATACGAGGCAGGGTTCAAGTCGCTCCTGGCCAATCGCACCATGCAGCTCAACGCCGCAGTGTTCCACTACGACTTCCGCGATGGCTTCATCAACGTCGACAGCGCAACCTCGCCGATCCCGGTGACCATCAACGCAGCCGCGATCAACACCTGGGGCGCGGAGCTTGACTGGCAGTGGCGGCCCATCAACGACCTGTCGGTGGGCATGGTGCTCGGTTGGCTCGACTCCAGGATCGACAGCGACATCACTTCGGGCGGCGCCAGCCTCAAGGGTGCCCGCACCGTGCAATCGCCGCGCTGGACCTTCACCGCGCAGGGCAGCTACATGCCCGCCATCGGCAACGGCCTGAAGCTGATCCTTGCAGCCGACGGTAACTGGCGCTCGTCGCAGTTCTTCGAGACGGTCAACTCTCCCTCCAGCCTTGAGCCGGGTTTCTGGCTGGTCAATGCGCGCGCCGGAATTGGTGCCGAGGACGACCGGTGGAGCCTCTCCGCGTTCGCCCGCAACCTTACCGACACCCATTATCGTACCTACGTCAATGACTTGCCCGGATTTGGCTGGGTGCTCAACATCTACGGGCAACCCCGGACTTATGGACTTGCCGCAAACTTCAAATTCTGAGGTTGGAAATGGCCACCTTGACTCCCCGTATCGAAGTGCGTGAGGCTCCTCCGATCATACGGAGCGGCCGCGTCATGAAGCCAACGATCCTCTCATCCGGTTACGTCGTCGATCAGGAAGAGGGGCCGCTCGCGCGTCTCACCGATGGTCTCGACCGCGCCAGCGGACTGGAAGAGCGTCTCGATGTCCTTCACGACTTTCTGCAATCGTTGGGTTGGAAGCAGTTTGTC
The DNA here is from genome assembly GCF_058793515.1 of Novosphingobium sp. GW835-FHT14H07. Classification (NCBI taxonomy): domain Bacteria; kingdom Pseudomonadati; phylum Pseudomonadota; class Alphaproteobacteria; order Sphingomonadales; family Sphingomonadaceae; genus Novosphingobium; species Novosphingobium sp. GW835-FHT14H07. Next base: position 12,812 of record NZ_JBXAFX010000016.1, on the reverse strand, counting down.
TACGGGTGGTCAAGCGGACCGCTTGGAGGCCAGTGTGGCAATGTGCCTGTCCTTGTGCGGGCGTTCCCGACGAACTGGGACCGGCAATGGGACCGGCACAGCCGCCACGATCCATACTTCCTTTCGGCTGCCAACAGCCGCCGCCCGGTTCGCTGGAGCGACGTGCAGAACAGCGCGGACCTGCTGACCGCACCGCAGCGCGATTGCATGCATTATATCTCAGATCTCGGCCTGACGGACGGGATTACCGTGCCAGTCCATGTCCACGGCCGCCGGTTCGCCTTTCTCACGGCGCTGGGCACCGAATGCAGCGCCCAGGACGCCTGCCGCCAGGAAATGACCGCGCTGCTGACCATGGTCGCGCACTACTTCGATAACCACCTCTGGGCCACGACAGAACAGATGGTTGCCGGCCAGATCGCGCTCAGCCCGCGCGAGCATCAATGCCTGGTCTGGTCTGCCTACGGCAAGACGATCGAGGACATCGCGGCCATCCTCGATATCTCGGCCGAGACGGTCAGGGTCTATCTGAAACGCATCAACCAGAAGCTGGCGGCAGCGAACCGGACCCATGCCGTCGCCAAGGCGCTGCACATGGGTCTGATCTCGCTGAACTAGGCTTCGCGACACACCCCAGTCCGACAACGTGCTCCCGTGCGGCTGCCCAGCCTGCGCGAGAGCCAAGCCGTGCCGTCGAAGGAGGCAGGAAATCATGCAGTACCCACAAGCCATCAGGGACCGGCAGGCTGATTACGTTTTCATGTTCGAACGTCGGCTTGCCCAGAAGCTCGCCACGACGATCACCGAGAGAATGATCGAAGAGCATCGACGCAAGCCTTTGGGCCAGCACGGCGATGCCCTGGAGCGGGTGCTCAATTTCTTCCGGCGCGGCGGCCTTGCCGGGAAGGTCGGAATCTTCCAGCCCGATCCTGCCCGACCTGTCTATCGCCTCATCCGTTTTCCCGGCGTCCGCGGCGGCTCGGCCACGATCATCGATGGCGAGCCCGCGACCAGCCTCGCAGAGGCGCATCACGCGGCCTTCCTCCAGCGGATCGCGGACCTGAATGCACAGCTTGCAGGGGACGAGGCATGAGCGCGCCCGGCAACCTCACCGGCTATGCTGATCCGCTCAACGCCCGCTGCGGTGGTAGTGTCGATTTCATGCTGCACGATGCAAAGCCAGGCACGGCGGAGATCAGTCTCGTCCGGCTGCTGCACGGCGATACCAACCCGCTCGGGCCGGGTTTCGTCGAGAAGGAAGTAACCGTCGTCACGCTGCCCCGGACCGTGGCGGTCGGGCCGCAATATGTCCCGCTCGGCAGCTGGGCCAGGGCCCGGGACCCTGACGGAGTGCTCAGTGCTTCCCTGCCCTCGGCCACCCTCTTCGCCTTCATCAAGCCGACGACGCCCGGAGCGCGCGAACAGATCATTGCCGGAACGTGGGACCCGGCAACGAAGCGGGGTTTTGCGCTGCTCCTGACCGAAGGCGGGCAGGTTGCTCTCAGGCTTGGCGATGAAGCCGGAACGGCCGAGATCGTCTGCCCCAAGCCGGTTGCAGCGCACGCCTGGCATCTCGTCGCCGGTGGCTGGGACGAGACAGGCAAGCTGCTGATCTGGCAGAAGGGCCTGATCTCGCGCTGGAACAGCCTCGTCGGACCGGCACCCGGCTATGATCTCGATGCTGCTGCCACGGAACAGCTGGAGCGGCCGGTGCTGCCATGTGGCGGGCAGTTCACGCTGGCAGCGGCGCTGACCGGCGATGACCGCGCCGTGGCGCACTACAATGGCAAGATCGACCGCCACGGCATCCTCAACGCGATGGCCGGGCATGATGAACTTGCGAGCCTTGCCGCAGGCGAACTGCCCGCCGCCGAGCGATTGCTGGCGTACTGGGACACGACCGCGGGATACACAGACAAAGGCATCGGCGACGTGATTCGGGACGTCGGACCCCATGGCCTCCATGCCCACGGCATCAACCGACCGATCCGGGCCATGACCGGCTGGAACTGGGACGGCCGCAACGACAGCTTCCGGCTCGCGCCGCATCAGTACGGCGGGATCGCATTCCACGACGATGCGCTTGTCGATTGCGGCTGGCAGGCAAGTGTTTCGATCGAAATCCCGCCCGATCTGCCGAGCGGCGTCTATGCCCTGCGCGTATCCAAGGACGGCAGCGAAGACCACGTGCCGTTCTTCGTGAGGCCGGACAAGGCGCGCGCGGACATGGCCGTGCTTATGCCGACCTTCACGTATCTGGCCTACGCCAACGAACATCTCAGTTTCGAGGCGCCGATTGCCCAGGCCATCTGCGCCAATACGCCGGTGGTGAGTGAAGCGGATCTCACTTGGAAGCAGCAGGAAGCCTTCGGTCTGTCGACTTACGATGTCCATTCGGACTACGCGGGCGTGTGCTACTCCTCGTGGCGCAGGCCGATACAAAACATGCGCCCGAAGTACCGGATGCCGGCAATCGGTGCGCCGTGGGCTTTCCCGGCAGACCTTTCGCTGATCTGGTGGCTGGACGCGGCGGGCTATGAAGTCGACGTGGTGACCGACCATGATCTCGCCGCCGGGGGCCTGGAGCTGATCTCGCCCTACCGCGCGGTGCTGACCGGGACTCACCCTGAGTACTACTCGCTGGGCATGCTCGATGCGCTCGAGGACTACGTGGCCGGTGGCGGTCGCGTCGGATACCTCGGCGGCAACGGCCTCTACTGGGTCACCGAAGTGCGTGACGAGGAGCCGTGGTGCATCGAGGTCCGCAAGCTCGATACCGGCTCCCGTGCGTGGCAGGCCGCGCCGGGCGAAGGCTATCTCGCGACGACGGGGGACCGGTCGGGTCTGTGGCGGGCGCGGGGAAGGCCGCCGCAGAAGCTCGTCGCGCTGGGCTTTACCACCGAAGGTATGGACGAAAGCCAGCCGTTCGAGCGCATGCCCGACTCCTTCGAACCCGAGGCGGCATGGCTGTTCGAAGGCGTGGGCCACGATGAACTGATCGGCAACTTCGGGCTGGGTCTCGGCGGCGCCTCCGGGCTCGAGATGGACCGCTACGACCTCACGCTGGGCACGCCACCGCACACCCTGTTGGTCGCGTCCTCGTTCAATCACTCGGACAACTACCCGCTGGTGTCCGAAGACATCACCTATGCCTTCCCCGGCAGGGGCGGCACGCAGGACCCGCAAGTGCGCGGCGATATTGCATTTTATGCCAACGCCAAGGGCGGCGCAGTGTTTGCCGCCGGGTCGATCGCGTGGAGCCAGGCATTGCCATGCAACGGCGGCCGGAACAACGTCGCGCGCATCATGACGAACGTGCTCGATGCGTTCCGCTCGTCGGACCCGCCATTTCTGCCGCGCACATGACGCGAAGGTCCGGCCCTCCCTTGCACGTCGCCCAGTTGACCCTGCCCGACAGGATGGGCGGTTACGCCAAGGGAGACCGGACGCGCCGCGTAATCCTGCAGGCGGCGCATGATCTTTTGCTTGAGCATGGCTACGCCGCCCTTACGCTGCGCGGCGTAGCCACGGCCTGCAACTTGCGCATGGGTAACCTGACCTATCACTTCCCCTCGCGCGAAAGCCTCGTCTCTGCCTTGTTCGACGCGATCATCCGTGGATACGAGGACGCCTTCGCCGAGATCATGGCAGACCAGAAGCTCCCTCCTGTTGCGCGCCTGATGGACGTGTGCCGGCTCATCATGGACGATATCGGCACGCGGCGCACCACGCGGCTGTTTCCGGAGCTCTGGGCGCTGTCCAACCACGATCCGTTCGTGGCAGACCGCATGTACGAGATGTACGACAGGGCCCGCGCCGCCATCGTATCCGCCGTCCGCTGCGCTTACCCTGCCGCCCACGAACGAAGCGTGGACCTGACCAGCATCTTCATCACTTCGGCGATGGAAGGCATGAGCATCTTTGCCGGGTATGGGAAACCCTATCAGGACGATCGCGCCGAGATTGCCGAGATCGCGCTCGATGCCTTCCTGCACGCAAGCCAGGCCCATGCAGACGAATGGCCGGCCGGCTGACGCCGAAGGGGGTGACCGTGCATCCTATTTGGAATGTTTCCCTGGGGAAACATTCCAACATGGCGCGCCGTCGATGAGCGGTGAATTGGCAACGGTGGGCGGATAAAAGGCCGCCGAGATAGCCCGACCGCGCCCATCCGTGCGGTAGACAGTGGAACGACCGGGCAAGGGCCACCGTTCTCCCAGCCAGGAGAACATATGAAACTCGATCTTCTTTCGCGATATACCTCTGCAATCGACAGCGTGCCGACCATTCTCGACTGGCGCATCAGTGGCGAGACCGACCTGCTTACCGACGTCGTCCTGTGCCCGCCGGACTATCTGGCGCCGGTACCTTGCTGCACCGTTACACGCGACAATCTCGAGCAGGGCTTTGCGGTCGATGTGCCGGCGGCCAAGCGGCAGCATGAGGCACTGTGTGCAGCCCTGCGCCGCAACGGCGTAACCTGCCACTTAGTGACGCCAGAACCGGACCTTCCGGATATGTGCTTCACCCGGGACATCGCCGTAGCGACCCCTTTCGGACCGATGCTGACGGCCCCCGCCATGCCGCATCGTCGTGGCGAAACCGAGGCTTTGGCGCGCCACGTCAGAGCCTGGGGGCTTAACTGGCCGCGCGTCACCACGGGCACGATCGAGGGTGGAGACATCTGCATTGCCCGTGAGGGCCTCCTCCTGATCGGGAGTTCGGGCGAGCGGACTTCGCGGGAGGGGCTCGAGGAGTTCGCCGCGCCGTTCCACGATGCCGGCTGGGAAGTGCTGGTCTGCCCGTTCCATGCAGACCACCTCCATCTCGACACCCTGTTCTGCATGGTCAGCCCGGACGAAGCCTTGGCCTGTGTCGAACTGCTCGATGCAAGCTTTGTTGCGCGGCTTCGCGAGCTTGGCATTGCGCTTATCGACATGCCAGCCGCCAGCGTGCCGCAGCTCGGCTGCAACATCCTTGCACTGGGTGGCAAGAAGATCATCGCCAGTGAGGACGACGAGGCCGTTTCACGACTCCGCGCCCGCGACTATCACGTTGAAACATTTGACGTTTCGCAGTTCACCCGCTGCGGCGGCGGCATACACTGCCTGACTCTTCCAGTCCGGCGCGTGCCAGGCGCGCGAGGAGGATAGACAGGGTCAGCAGGAGCGTGGTTGGAGCTACCTTCATCCCATTTGCAGTTTTGCCATCGCTGTTGACAGATCTCGACGTCAAACGGCTGGCAAGGACTTGCCTTGGGCTGCGCCGATGACCGAAAGGAGCCAGTCCCTGCATTGGTCCCTGGCGTCACTCGGATGATGGTCGAAGCAACGGGTAGGGAGTGCCCCTTTCAATGACGCTCGCGTGCAGCGCCTCGCTTGCCAACGCGCCTCAAACGGCTGCTGGAGCGAGCCGCGGGCTGAGTATATGCACGACAGCCAGGGCAAGCAGGTAGCTGCTGGCGCAGATGGCGAAAAGAACCTCGTACGAGCCGCCGGTCTTGTCGAGGATGTAGCCGGTGAACAGGGCCATGCCCATCCCGCCGAGAGCCCCGACCGTGCCGCCAATGCCGACCACCGAGCCTACCGCCCCACGGGGGAACACGTCTGAAGGCAGCGTGTAGAGGTTCGCCGAGAAGGCCTGATGCGCCGCAGTGGCAAGCCCGATGATGAATACGGCAGCCCACACGCTGTCGAGGCTCTGCGCGAACCAGATCGGCAGTACCGCCACGGCGCACAGAAACATCGTGGCCTTGCGCGCGAAGTTCGGAGTGCGGCCAGCCTTGATGAGGCGGGAGGACATCCATCCGCCGAAGATCGAACCACCATCGGAAATCAGGTAGATCGCCGCGAGCGGCAGACCGAATGTCTTGAGGTCCATGTCATAGCGCTCGAACAGGTAGCCGGGCAGCCAGAACAGGAAGAACCACCAGACCGGGTCGATCAGGAACTTGCCAAGCGCATAGGCCCAGGTCTCGCGCACGGTCAGAAGCTTTGCCCAGCCGATCTGCTCCACCGGGTCTGCCGGGTCCTGCTGTATCCAGGCAAGTTCGGCCGGCGAGACGCGCGGGTGTTCGGCAGGATGGCGATAGATCAGCCACCATGCGACGAGCCATGCCACACCGAAGATGCCGGTGATGAAGAATGCGGCGCGCCAATCGAACCACAGCACAAGCGCCGGGACCAGCAGTGGCGTGATGATCGCGCCCACATTGGCACCGGCGTTGAACAGGCCGATCGCATAGGCGCGCTCGCGCTGGGGGAACCAGTCGGTGACGGCGCGAATGCCAGCCGGGAAGTTCCCGCTTTCCCCGACGCCGAGACCGAAGCGCGCGGCGGCAAAGCTGACAAGACCGGTTGCGAAGCCGTGCGCCACGTGCCCGGCAGTCCAGATCACGATTGCGATGGTATAGCCAAGCTTCGCGCCGACCACATCAACGATGCGGCCAAAGCCAATGTAGCCGATGGCATATGCGACCTGGAACCAGAACACGATCTGGGCGAAATCGGTCTCGCTCCAGCCGAACTCGGCCACTAGCGTCGGCTTGAGCACGCCGATCATCTGGCGGTCGATGTAGTTGACTGCCGTGGCCGCAAAAAGCAGGGCAACGATGACCCAGCGGTAGCGCCCGGCCTTGGCAGAGGCGGCTGCAGCCGGGTTGAAGTTCTGGTCCATTGCTTCTCTCCCGAAGCGGCCAACCCGTTACGGGCTGTGCCGCCAAGTGCAATTCAGCGGGGGCCCGCCGCGATGATCGAGCAGGTCAATTCGCCGTGGCCCTCGAAGATCGCACGAAATTCCTGGCCGACGGCGATCTCGTGCACGCCGGTCACGGCACCGGTGGAGACCCATAGGCCCTGCGACACATCGAAGCCTCGAGCCAGCAGATTGCCAAGCAGGAAGCGCACCGCACCGTAGGGCCCGTCGAGCATGGCGGCAGCGGTTGCCGACCCGACTTCGACTCCGTCAATCTCGCTCCTGACCCTCATGGAGCAGAGGTCGGTCGACTGCCAGTTGGGCAGAGCGGCGCCACGCACCAGGCCAGTGTTGTTGCCGAAGTCGGACACGGTAACCGCCGGACCATCGGCATTGATGCCCGGGTAGGGCGAACTTGCGATCTCGATCCCGATGCGGACATCATCAACTATCGCGATCGTGCCGGCGTCGTCAGCAGGAACCGGACCCTTGAAGCCCGGCGCGACGTGGACAAGGAACTCGGCCTCGCCTGCGGCGAAGCCTCCTGCATAGACGGGCATCGTTGGAGTATCGCCGGCATTGGCGTCGACGACGCTGTCCGCAAAGATCGGGCCCGCAAGGCGGTTTGCGCCAAGCGACGCGTCGAGAGGGGGATTGATGCGCCCGACTTTCCAGCCGACGACCTCACGCCCGTCGATCGAAATGGCACGACCCTGTATGCCATAGGCATCGTCGAGACCCTGCGGCGCGGTGCCGGGGTAGGTTTCGAGGACGCGGGCCTCGCGGCGGGCGCTGACGAAGGCCGCTGCAACCTGATCCGCATTCTCGTTCAATTCGGTCCCCATCCCTTGGTCCTTCATTCGTCCGGCTGCCTATAGGAAACCGGTGTCAATCACAAGTCTCAGCCATCCGGTCGCGTTATACAATTAGAGCGTTACGCCCTTCTTCCAGATTGCCATTTCGCGCTGGTCGCTGCGTTCTGCGGCCGTTCGGCGACCGCTGGCGATAGCGACCAGCGTTTCGAGAAAAGCCGCATCTGCCGCCTGCTCGCCTTCATCGAGCACGCGCGAGGCGTCGAAATCGATCCAGTGGGGCTTGGCCAGCGCCAGGGCCCGGTTCGAGGCGACCTTGACCGTGGGCACCGGAAATCCCAACGGCGTGCCGCGCCCGGTGGTGAACAGCAAGAGCGTTGCACCTGCTGCGGCAAGGGCCGTGGAAGAAACCGCATCGTTTCCGGGCGCTTCGAGCAAGGCGAGGCCGGGTTCGACCGCCTGACCCCCGTAATCCAGCACCGAAGCGAGCGGCGCGGTCCCGGCCTTCTGCACGGCGCCGGCAGACTTTTCCTCTAGCGTGGTAATCCCGCCGGCGATGTTGCCGGGCGACGGATTTTCCGACACCGGCAGGCCCTGATCGAGGTAGTAACGCTTGAAGCGGTTCACCAGCGCAGCGGCAGACGCGAACGTCCGAGCATCGACGGCGCGATCCAGCAGCGCCTGCTCCGCGCCGAAGATTTCCGGAATCTCGGTGAGGATCGGCGTGCCCCCGGATGCGGCCAGGCATTCGCTGAAGCGGCCGAGCATCGGATTGGCGGTAAGACCTGACAAGCCATCGGACCCACCGCACTTCAGCCCCACGATCAGCGCGGAGAGCGGCAGATCCTCGCGCTGCGCGGAGACTGCGAGTTCGACCAGTTCGTCTACCAGCGTTGCCGCTTCCACCAATTCGTCGCCGGCGGATTGCGAGGACAGCGTCCGTACCTTGGGCCGCGCCGTTTGCGGCAGGGCGGCCAGCAAAGCGCTCAACTGGTTGGATTCACACCCCAGACCGAGCAGCAAGACGCCAGCCGCATTGGGATTGGCGGCCAGCCCAGCCAGCAGCGCGCGGGTCGCGTCGAGATCGTCTCCCAATTGCGAACAACCGTGAGGATGATTGAACGCGTGAACACCGTCGATTCGACCCTCCGCAATCAAGGCGGCATGGCGTGCTTGTGCAGCACGTGCGACCTGCTCCGCAGTGCGACCGACGCAGCCCACTGTTGGCAGGATCCAGATTTCATTGCGCGTCGCGGCACGACCATCGGGGCGTCGGTAGCCCTGCCAGGTCCGTGCAGCGCTGGTCGCCGTGGCCAATCCGCCGCGTGCGACTTCGGCAGAGTAGACCTGTTCGCCGTCAAGCGCGGTCTTCACGTTGTGGACGTGGACGTGTTCGCCAACCTGGATGTCCTGGGTGGCAACGCCGATCGGCAATCCGTACTTCACGACCCGATCACCGACGGCGTGGGCGCGCGTGGCGAACTTGTGCCCCTGCGGAATGTCTTCCATGATCGCAAGGGCGACGCCGCCGACTGTGACCGCCGCCTCGCGGGAAAGCGGACGCAGCGCCACCGCAACGCTGTCCATCGCGTGAACGCGCAGCACGTCCGGCATGGCAACGACGACCGACAATCCGCGACTCTCCCAAAAATACGCCCGGCAGGGCACCGTCTTTGGATAGCTTCTAGGTAACCGGTGTCAATGGCCAAGACTCGCGGCCCATTGCAAAGTCTGACAAGAACCGGCTAGTAACGCTGCAACGCCTTGACACCGGTGTAAGTCACCGTGAACCGGGCTGGGATCGACGGGACGACGTGTGAAGAAGTCGAAGGACGGCAAGCCGACAATCAACGACGTGGCGCGCCTTTCGGGCGTCTCGAAGAAAACCGTCAGCCGGGTAATCAACCGCTCGCCGCTGCTCAACGATGCAACGCGCGAGAAGGTCGAGGCGGTGATCGCGGAGCTGGGCTATGTCCCCAACCCTCAAGCCCGGGCCCTGGCCCTGCGCCGCAATTTCCTCATCGGCCTGATCCACGATAACCCCAACGCGCAGATGGTGCTGGGCGTGCAGGAAGGGATCCTTTCCGCAATCCGCGATACCGAGTTTGCGCTTGTCGTTCGTCCTGTCAATCGCCGCTCGCCTGACATGCTTGACGACGTGCGGGCCTTTCTCGAACAGCAAAGGCTGTTCGGCGTCATGCTTCTGCCGCCAATTTCCGAGAATGATGCGCTTGCCGAACTGTGCGACGAACTTGGCGTCACCTACGTGCGCATGGGCTCGGTCAAGCTTGACGAAGACGAGCACATGGTGGCGTCAAACGACCGCGAGGCGGTTTCGCAAGCGATAGACTACCTGATCCGTCGGGGCCACCGCCGCATCGGCTTCGTCGCCGGTCCCGAAGGTTTCCGCTCCGCTGCCGAGCGGTCGCTGGGCTATCGCGATGCGCTGGAGATGGCGGGGATCCCCTTGGACGATGCCATCATGGCCGAGGGCAACTACACGTTCGAGACGGGAATTGCCGCAGGCAGGAAGCTGCTCGCCGCAACGCCCCGCCCCGGCGCGATCTTTGCGAGCAACGACGAGATGGCCGCAGGCGTTCTGCACGCAGCGCGGACGCTCGGCCTTTCAGTACCGGAGGACCTTTCGATCGTCGGCTTTGACGACACTGCCATCGCCGCCCATATCTGGCCCCCACTCACCACCGTGCGCTGGCCGATCCAGGCCATGGCCAGAGCCGCGGCGCTCAAGCTGATCGACCCGGCAGAGGCGCGCAAGCAGCCCTCGCACTTCCTTTCCGACCTGATCGAGCGGGCGTCGGTCGCCACCTGCTGATACCTGCAAAAATGGCGCACAAATGGGCTTGCTTCGACTAATGACACCGGTTACCTAAGGGTCAAATTCGCGTCAAACTGCTCGGTCAAGCAAGCCGAAGCGAGAGGAATTCCCATGAAAATCGCATTGATCATCGAGAACAGCCAGGCCGCAAAGGCCAGCCTCGTCCACGAATCGCTGGCCGCCGTGGCAGAGCCGCTTGGCCACGAGGTTCATCATTACGGCATGTACACGCCCGAGGACAAAGCCTCGCGGACCTACGTGATGAACGGCCTGCTTACCGGCATCCTGCTCAACTCCGGGGCTGCCGACTTCGTGGTTACTGGCTGTGGCACCGGGATGGGTTCGATGCTTGCTGCAAACAGCATGCCGGGCGTGTTCTGCGGACTGGTGATCGACCCGACCGACGCGTTCCTGTTCGGCCAGATCAACGATGGCAACGCGATCTCGATGCCCTACTCCAAGGGCTTCGGCTGGGCAGCCGAACTGAACCTGCAGGACGTGTACCGCAAACTGTTCGATGGCGAACGCGGCCTTGGCTATCCCAAGGAACGCGCGGCGATCATGAAGACCAATCGTGGCATCCTCAAGAGCCTCAAGGAAGCTTCCTGCCGTGATATGCTGACCGTCCTCAAGACCGTTGACCAGGACCTGCTCAAGGCCGCCATCGCTGGCGAGAAGTTTGCCGACCTGTTCTATGCCAACTGCAAGGACGAAGCGATCTCCGACTACCTGCGCGGCCTTTCGGCCTGACCCCTGATCCAGGGGAGAGGATAACGATGAACCTGTTCGACCTATCGGGCCGCATTGCGGTCGTCACTGGTGCCAACACCGGTATTGGCCAAGGCATTGCCGTGGCGCTGGCACAGGCGGGGGCAGACATTGCCGCAGTCGGCCGCACGCCTGCCGAGGAAACCGCAGCCAAAGTTCGCGCACTGGGGCGCAATTGCGAAGTGGTTGGTGCCGATCTTTCGACGATCGAACCGGTGCAGGCTGTGGTCGAACAGGTGATCTCTTCGCTCGGCGGGCTCGACGTGCTGGTCAACAACGCGGGCATCATCCGCCGGGCCGATGCGGTGGACTTCACAGAGGAGGACTGGGACGCGGTGGTCGATACCAACCTCAAGTCCGTGTTCTTCCTCTCGCAGGCGGCGGGCCGCCACATGATCGCCAACCGCGAGGCCACCGGGCGGCGCGGCAAGATCATCAACATTGCTTCGATGCTGAGCTTCCAGGGCGGCATCCGGGTGCCGAGCTACACCGCAAGCAAGAGCGGCGTCGCCGGCCTCACCAAACTGCTTGCCTGCGAGTGGGCGGCCAAGGGTGTGAACGTCAACGCGATTGCACCGGGCTATATCGCCACGAACAATACCGCCGCTTTGCAAGCGGACGAGACGCGCAATCGCCAGATCATGGAGCGTATACCGGAAGGACGCTGGGGTGATCCGGCGGACATCGGCGGTGCAGCGGTGTTCCTTGCCAGCAGCGCGGCAGATTACGTGCAGGGACACGTGCTGGCCGTCGACGGCGGCTGGCTGGCCCGGTGACCCCTAGCGCCCTGATGGCCGGTCACCTCGTATGCTTTGGCGAATTGCTGTTGCGGCTCTCGCCACCCGGCGCGCGTCTGATGGTCCAGGCGCAGAGCCTCGAGATGGTTGTCGGCGGGGCGGAAGCCAATGTGGCCGTCGCGCTCGCCTCGCTGGGCCACGCCACCCGCATGGTGACGCTGCTGCCCGACAATCCCCTTGGCGACAAGGCGCGGGCCGAACTCGGCGCGGGCGGAGTCGATACCCGCTTCGTCGCCCGTGGTCCCGGGCGCATGGGGCTCTATTTCATGGAGCCCGGCGCTGGGCTCAGGCCCTCATCGATCACATACGATCGCGCCGGGTCCGCATTTGCGCATGCTGACGCTTCGGCGTTCGACTTTGCAGGAGCGCTTGAAGGGGCGAACCTGCTGCACTTGTCGGGCATAACCCCTGCGCTCGGGCCCAATGGCGTCGCGCTTGCCCGAGCCGCCGTGGCTGCAGCGCAGAGCGCGGGCGTACCTATCTGCCTCGACGGAAACTACCGGGCTCAGCTCTGGGAAAGCTGGAACAGCGATCCGCGCGCCGTGCTGACCGAACTGGTGGGTGCAGCGACCGTGCTCATCGGCAACCACCGCGACATATCACTGCTGCTCGGCGAAACGTTCTCGGGCGATGGCGCCGAACGGCGGCGCGTGGCGGTGGAAGCGGCCTTCGCCGCGTTCCCCAACCTGCAACTGATCGCCTCGACTGCACGCCAGGTGGTCAGCAGCGACCACCATCGCATCGCGGCGCGCGTCGACGCGCGCGAGTCAAAGCATCAGACATCCGAGATCGACGTTACCGGCATCATCGATCGGATCGGGACCGGGGACTGTAGCGCGACAAACTGGATGAGGATTGCGCGTCAATCAGGATGAGAATGTGATTGTCGCGGCGCGTCGATCAGTG
>NZ_JBXAFX010000015.1:0-98514 GCF_058793515.1 Novosphingobium sp. GW835-FHT14H07 | reverse complement strand
GAGACGCTGGCGCACAACGAGAAACACGGCCGCACCTGCCCCGCCATACGCGAAGGCCTGACCGCCTGGATCCACCATCTGCAAGGCCACAACGGACCCGTCGACGACCCCCTCGCCGACAAACTCTCCCGCGCCGCCAAAAGCGCCGATCCCATGACCGCGCTGTTCGGTGAAGGCGGGCCGATGGCGGGAGTCTGGACGTTCAAGCCGTGACGGGACCCGGTCAGCGGTAGAATTCGTCCTCGATGCGGGCGAGGGTTTCGAACCCGTCGCCGATGTGCTGGCGCATGGCGCGTTCGGCACCATCGGCGTCCCCGGCGAGAATCAGTGTAAGCATGGCCTGATGATCGGCGTTGGCGGTCTTCAGGCGCTCCTCGTCGTAGAAGCTTTCGAAAAGAAGGCGATGGATCGGCACGTTCAGCCGCTGGAGGTGATCGGCGATGACCTTGTTGCCCGATCCTTCGACGATCAGGCGATGCCATTCATTGTTGAGCCTGCCGAACCGGTCCGGCGCGCGTTCGCGCACGCAGGCGTCAAGCTGGTCCTGCAAGGCCTTGAGCCGGCCCAGCATGACGGCATCGGCATTCACGGTGAAATCGTGCGCCGCCATGCCTTCGAGCGCCATGCGCGCCCGATAGATCTGGCGCACCTCGTCAAGCGTGGAGCTGCGGACCGACGCGCCGCGAAATTCCTCGATCTCGACAAGGCCTTCGCCTTCGAGCCGCTTGAGCGCCTCGCGCACCTTCGACCGGCTCGCCCCGGTCTGGCGGATGATATCGACTTCGACCAGTCGCTGGCCCGGCACGAAGCGGCCGGTCCGGATGCGTTGACGGACCCAATCGGCGATTTCCTGCCCCGAAGGGGCGCGATCAATGGCTGCATCCTGGACCATGCGCAACCTTATCGCTGGTTATGGACGAAATTGTCAACAATATCGTTGTCCATTTTTCAGTTGTAAGCGCTTGCGGGATAGGTGATCACAGGGTTGCAAGAGCGGCGGATCGATCCGTCCGGGAGAGCATCGTGAAGGGAATCCGCAATCTTACGGGCGCCATCGTGGCGCTGGCAAGCGTGGCCACGTTCGTCGCTGGGCCCGTTGCTGCCGCCGCGGACGGCTATCCAGATGTCGTGCGCCAGTCGATCTACGTGCCGGTGCGCGATGGCACGAGGCTGGCGGTGAACATCTACCGGCCCGCCAGTGGTGCCACGGTTGCGCCTGAGCGTCTGCCGGTGATCTTCTCGTTCACGCCCTATCGAGCGCGCTTCAGGGACAAGGATGGCAAGGTCGTCGAACTTGCGCTTGATGATCGCCTCGCCATGCGCTCGCTGATCCGGGCGGGTTACGTTGTGGCCACCGCCGACATTCGCGGCAAGGGCGCTTCCTTCGGACACCGTCGGGGATTTCAGGATCGTACCGAGGCCTATGACGGTTACGATCTGGTCGAGTGGCTGGCGCGCCAGCCGTTCTCCACCGGCAAGGTGGGCATGATCGGATGTTCCTACCTCGGCGGATCGACGTTCCATACTGCCACGACAACCCCGCCGTCGCTCAAGGCCGTGTTCATCGGCGCTTCCGACCTCGACAAGTATGCCTTCGTGCGGCGCGGCGGCATCCCTGCGCAGTTCAACACCCGGCCTGACGAGCCTGCCGAAGTCGACCTCGCCAGCGTCCCGGTTGACGCCGACACGGATGGAGCGATGCTGAAGGCCGCCGTGGCCGAGCATGCCGCCAACACGCCGATGGCCCCGCTGTGGTACGGCATGCCTTATCGCGACAGCGTTTCGGCCTTCACCGGAAACGAGTTCTGGAACGAGGTCGGCACGTTCAACTACCTGGACCGCATCCGTGCCGCAGGCATCGCCACCTACTTCTGGAGCAACTGGCAGGACGAGCCGACAGCGCAGGCCCTGATCAGCGCCGCCAACATGCCGGGCTCAAGGTTCCTTGCCGGGCCCGGAAGCCATTGCGTGCCGCCGCCGGGGTTCGACTTTACCGGTGAGGTCACGCGCTATTTCGACCACGCTCTGAAAGGCGCGGCCAATGGCATGGAGTCTGCCCCGCGCGCGACCTACTGGCTCGAAGGCAAGGACGGGAAGGGGGGGTATGTTCGCTCCAACCTGCTGCCGGGCGAGGGGGCCAAGCCGGTGTCCTGGTTCCTTGAAGAGGGGAAGAGCGGCACGGCGCGATCGGTGAATGATGGTCTCCTCCGCGCCTCGGCGGGCGCACGCGGCGCGGATCGCTTCACGGTCAATTACGATCTTCCAGACCCCGAGTACTTCGCGTTCTGGGCCCAGCCGATGGACGCCAATGGCCTGTCCTATACCACGCCCGCGCTGACTGCGCCGGTGAAGCTGGTGGGCTTCCCCGTGGCGCGGCTGGCGGTTTCGACCGACAAGACTGACGCAAACGTCTTCGTCTACCTCGATCAGGTCGATGCCAGCGGCAAGGCCGAGGTCGTGGCGTTCGGGCGGCTCGCGCTTTCGCACCGCAAGGAGGGCAAGGCCCCCTACGACACGATGGGCTTGCCGTGGCATTCGGGAATGATGGCCGATGTCGTGCCGGTTCGGCCCGGTCAGGTCGTGCGCGTCAACATCGACATGACGCCGGTGTCGCGCGTGGTGCCAGCAGGCGCGCGGCTGCGGCTGACCGTGGCGGGGGCCGATCCGCGCCAGCGCAATCTCAAGGACATTCGCCAGAACCCGGCGCCGGTCATCACCGTGCATCGCGGCGGCGCCAATGCATCCCGGCTCGATCTGCCGGTAAACGACTGAGTTCTTTTTGAAATGCAAAGCCGCATCGACGGCTCAGGGAAGGAGTAGGGGATTATGAAGGGCAAGAGGATCGGGGCCTCGCGGGCCATGCTGAAGCTGGGGTGCTGCGCGCTGGCGATCACGCTTTCGGGTGCGGCCTTCGCGCAGGAGGCGGCGCAGGATACACCTGAAGAGGGCGCGGCCAGCAACGCCGAGATCATCGTCACCGGCAGCCGCGTGCGCGGCGAGGCGCCGGTCGGCTCCACCGTCACGACGCTGGGTCGCAAGGAGATCGAGGCTTCGAGCCAGGTCACCGTCGACCGCATGATCAAGGAGATCCCGCAGGTCTTCGACCTCGGCGTGTCCGAGAACTCGCGCGGACAATCGGGCGGCAGCGGCAACATCACCTATGGCAACTCGGTCAACCTGCGCGGCATCGGACCTTATGCCACGCTGGTGCTGGTCGATGGCCACCGCGTGACCAACAACAGCCGCTCGATCGATCCTTCGGTCATTCCTTCGCTGGGCATCGAGCGCGTGGAAGTGGTCGCCGATGGCGCTTCGGCGATCTACGGGTCCGACGCGGTGGCGGGCGTGGTCAACCTGATCCCGCGCCGCTCGCTCGATGGTGGCGAAGTGTTTGCCCGCACCGGCATCTCCAGCCGGGGCGACTTCCATGAATATACCTTGGGCGCAGCGCTGGGCAAAGTGTTCGAACGCGGCCAGATCATGGTCGCCTACGAGCATGTCGAACGCTCAAACCTTTCGGGCGACGACCGTGATTTCTTCACCAGCGACCAGCGTCGCTTTGGCGGCGGCGATTATCGCATCGTCCGCTGCGCGCCGGGCAATATCAACGCCAACGGCACGACTTATGCGATTCCCTCCAGCGGGGTGACGCAGGCCACCGCAGGAAGCCTCACTGCCGGTTCGCTCAACAAGTGCGACGAGCTCGACAATCAGGACCTGATCCCGCGCCAGAAGTATGACTCGGTCAACAGCACTGGCCGCTACGAACTGACCGACTGGCTCGACGTGTTCTACGACGGGTTCTATTCCAAGCGCTCGTTCTATCGCATCTCGGCCTATTCGAATGCGCGCCTGACGGTGCCGCAGACCAATGCCTTCTTCGTGCGGCCCGATGGCTTTACCGGCTCGAGCTACACGCTCGACTACAACTTCCGGAACGACCTGCCGACCAACGATTCCTATGGCTACGCCCGTTCTTGGCAGATCACGCCGGGGATCAAGGCAAAGCTGCCCGGAGGCTGGGAAGCCGAGGCCCTGTTTGGTTATGGCAAGACCAATGATTTCTCGGGCTCCTACTTCGGCGTGAACAATGCAGCCCTCAACGCCGCGCTCGCCAGCAGCAATCCCGCGACGGCGTTCGATCCCTATGGCCTCGGTCGCACCAGCCAGGCCGTGCTTGATGGCATCGCCAACCAGATCTTTCTTGCGCCGACAAATGGCCGCCTGCGTACGTACGAAGCGCGGCTCAACGGCGGGCTCTTCGCGCTGCCGGGCGGCGAAGTGAAGCTGGCGACGGGGTATGAGCGGCAGGACTTCAAGGTCGCGCTCGGCTCCGCACGCGGCGCGCCGACGAATCCGATCACCTTCCGCAACTTCGGCCGCAAGGTTGATTCGTTCTATGGCGAGCTGTTCATTCCCGTGTTCGGGCCGGACAATGCCATGCCCGGGTTCCAGCGGCTCGAGATCAATGCCGCGGTCCGTCATGACAAGTACAGCGATGTCGGCAGCACGACCAATCCCAAGTTCGGCGTGAACTGGGTGCCGGTCGACGGGATCAAGCTGCGCGGCAGCTATGGCACATCGTTCCGCGCGCCGACGATCCCCGAGATCTACGGCAATTCCAACAACCTGTTCGGCCAGTCCTACCAGAACCCGGCGGGCGGCGCGCCGTTGCAGGGCTATGCCCTTTCGGGCCCGAACCTCGATCTGAAGCCCGAGACGGCGACGTCATGGTCGGTCGGTGCGGACTTCGAACCGACCCGCAATCTGCGCTTCTCGGTCACCTACTGGGACGTGAACTACAAGAACCAGGTGCTGGCGAACCTCTCCAACCTCGCCATCCTTGGCACCGAGGCGCAGTATGCAGGAACGGGCATCATCCTGCGCGGCACCGATGCCGCGACGCGCGTGCAGCAGCTGCTGGCGCAAGGCGTGACGCTGGCGGGCGGGTCTTTCCCCGGTGGCAACCCGGCCAACGTGACCCTGTTCGTCGACGGGCGCAGCCAGAACCTTGGCGTCTCGATCACCCGTGGCATCGATTTCACCGCCACGTGGCGCGCCGAACTGGGCAGCGAGGATGCGCTGACCTTCAACGCTTCGGGCACTTACCTCACCAAGTACCGCGTGGCGCTGACGCCCAAGGCGCCGCTGATCGATCGGCTGGACTTCATCTTCAACCCGCTCAAGTTCAAGGCGCGGGGCAGCGTGACCTGGGATCACGGTCCGTTCAGCGCGCGTGTGCAGGCGATCCATGTCGGTGGCTACTTCAACAACCTGACGGTCGGCGGCCAGAACGTGAAGAGCTACACCCCGGTTGACCTCAACCTCACGTTCCGCATCGGCGACCAGCAGGCAAGTGGGTTCTTCGAGAAGGGGATGACGCTCGGCCTCGAAGTGCGGAACGTGTTCGACACCGATCCGCCTTACGTGAACCTTGCGCCAAGCGGCAACGGCAGCGGCGGTTATGATGCCACCGCCAGCGATCCCATCGGGCGGCTGTTTGCGGTAAGCCTGCGCAAGTCGTTCTGAGAACTGAAGGGTCGCAAGTGCGCAAGGCGATTACCATGGTGCTGGCGGGGGACCTCGTGCTCGACGAGCCCGATGCCCCCTACTGGCTGGCAGGAATTGCCCCGGCGCTGAAGGAGGCCGACCTTGCGGTGGGCCACCTCGAGGTGCCGCACACCGGGCGGGGACAGGAGCTGCAAGGCGACGTTCCCGCGCCGGGCGCGCCGCCTTCGAATGTTGCCGCCATCGCTGCGGCGGGGTTTCACATGCTGAGCCTTGCCGGAAACCACATTGCCGATTGCGGGGCAGAAGGAATCGCTGACACGCTGTCCCTCATGGCCGAGGCAGGTCTCGTCGGATCGGGCGCAGGACTGTCGCTGGTCGAGGCGCGCAAGCCGGCGATGGTCGAGCGCTGCGGCATGCGCATTGCCCTGCTCAGCTACAACTGCGTCGGGCCTGAAAACAGCTGGGCTGGCGATGCCCAGGCAGGTTGCGCCTATCTGCGGATCGAAACTGCAGATGGTGGACCGATCGCCCCTGCCGCCGATCTTGTCGTTGTGACGGATCAGGCGCTCGAAGTGCTCCGCAAGGATATCGCGGCGGTGCGCGAAAGCGCGGACGTGATCATGGTCGCGCTACACAAGGGGGTGGTCCACACGCCCGCCCGCCTGGCCCCCTACGAGCGTGCGATCAGCCACGCAGCCATCGAGGCCGGGGCGGACGTCGTCATCGGGCATCACGCGCATATCGTTCGCGGGATCGAATTCCATCAGGGCAAGCTGATCTTCCATGGCCTTGGCAATGGTTGCGTCGTGACGAGTGCGCTGAGCCCGGCGCAGGACCACCCGGCGCGGCGCGAATGGGCCGAACGGCGCAAGGCACTGTTCGGTTTCGAACCGGACCCGGCCTTTACCCTCGCGCCGTTTCATCCGGAGGCGGTCAATGCCATGCTCGGGCGGCTGACAATCCATGAAGATGGCCGGATCGAAGCCGGGATCATCCCGGTGGACGTTCTGGCACCCGGAAGGCCCGTTCTGGCCGAAGGCGAGAGGAAATCCGAGATCGCCCGCTATATCGAAGACATCACGCGGAAGGCCGGTCTGCCGCCGATCACCATCGCCGCTGACGGCACGGTGCGCGCATGATCGGGGTGCGCAACGCCATCACCCTGCTCGGCGGGGTCGCGCTGCTGGGAGCAACAGCAACGGATACTGTTGCGGTGATCGGCCGCCATGTCGGCCTGCCGCTGCGGGGCTCCATCGAACTGGTCCAGTTCTTTGTCCTCGTTGACGGATCGCTGGCCTTGCTGGTGGCAACTGCGGAGCGGGCGCACGCCAAGGTGCATCTGGTGGTGGACCGCATGGGCGATGCCGGGAAGGCCGCCATGGCGCGGCTTTCGGGCCTGCTGGGCGCGGTGTTCTTTGCCGGGCTTCTCGCCGGGTCGTTGTGGCTCATGGCCGATCTGTGGAGCGGGCACGAGGAGAGCGAACTGCTCGGCATCTCGTGGCGCTGGATGCGGCTGTTCGCCAACCTGGCATTGCTGGCGACGACCGCAGTGCTGCTCGCGCAAGCCGTCAGGGGGCGCAAGTGATGTTTGCGACGCCCGCGACCGGCGTGATCGGTGTCCTGATCCTCTTTGCGCTGCTGTTGTCGGGCCTGCCGATCGGCGTGGCGCTGGGCCTCGTCGGGCTTGGCGGGCTGTGCCTTGTGCTCGGCCTTGAACCCGCACTGATCAAGGGCGGGGTAGTGCTGGTCGATACGCTGACCCGTTATGAACTGGGCACGCTGCCGCTGTTCATGTTCATGGCGCACCTGTTCTTCTCTTCCAACGCCAGCCGCGATCTGTTCGATGCGGCGGCGAAGCTGGTCGGCCATCGGCGCGGCGGGCTGGCCTATGCCTCGGTCGGCGGGTGCGCAGGCTTCGGTGCGATCAACGGATCGAGCCTGGCCACGGCAGCGACCATCGGCCTTGTTGCCCTGCCAGAAATGCGCAAGCGCGGCTATTCGGACGCACTGGCGACCGGGACTGTCGCGGCGGGCGGCACGCTGGGCCAGATGATCCCGCCTTCGGGCGCGCTGATCGTGTTCGGGATCATTGCCGAACAGTCCATCGGCAAACTGTTTACCGCAGCAATCGTGCCGGGGCTGACGCAGGCGCTGCTCTATTGCGCGGTCATCTGGATCGCCGTGCGCCTGCGCCCGCATATTGCCCCGGCCAGCGACCGCGCATCGTGGGCAGAGCGGTGGCAGGCCATCGGCAGGATCGCCGATATGATCTTGCTGATCGCGCTGGTCATCGGCGGCATTGCGCTCGGCTGGTTCAGCCCGTCCGAGGCCGCGTCGATCGGTGCAGCGGGCGCGCTCGCCATCGCGGCGTGGCGCAAGCGCCTCAATCGCGCCATGCTGATGCAGGCCTTCGAGGAAACGCTGCGCACGAGCGGGCTGATCCTCATGGTCATCATTGGCGCCCTGGTCTTCTCGGTCTTCGTTTCGGTTACAGGGCTGACCGACGCCATCGGCGCCTGGGTCACCGGCCTTGGCCTCGGCACGATACCCACGCTGATCCTTGTTGCGGTGATCCTGCTGCTGCTGGGTTCGGTGCTCGATGGCCTTGCGCTGATGCTTCTGACCACGCCGATCCTGCTGCCGGTGGTCGAAGGCGTGGGCATGTCTGCCATCTGGTTCGGCATCTTCCTGTGCCGCGCGATGGAAATCGGCTTCGTTCATCCGCCCTTGGGCATGAACCTGTTCGTGATCCAGGGCGTGGCCAAGGACGTTTCGATCAACCGCATCTTCAAGGGCGTGCTGCCGTTCCTGGCGAGCGACCTTTTGCACCTGCTCATCCTGATCCTGTTCCCCGCGTTGGCGCTGGGGCTGCCCGAATTGCTTGGAAACTGACGATGTTTGCTTATGCCGGACCAAACTTGCCGCATGACCTGTTGGAGGCGACCAGGCGCAATGCCGGACCGCTGACGTGGAACGTGGATCGCGCCATGCCCGCGGCGGACCGCTGGCTGGAAAGCAAGTTCGCGCCGTGGACCCGGTCGGTGCTGCAGGACTGGGCCGACGGCGCGCTCGACCATCTCGAGGCGGTCGTGTTCTCGCGCGCCGACGATAGTGCGCAGCGCCTATATTACTACCTGTGCGAGTTGCGCCGATCCGGCGCGATCAAGGGCCCGGAACCGCTGGTGCTGGATATTGCCAAAAGCCAGAGGCCTAGCAGTATCGCCCGCGACGAGGTGGCGCTGCGCAAGCTGGCGGAGCGGCTGGGCGTGGGCGAGGCGGCGCTGTCTGCGGCCATCGTTGCCGGCAACGCAGCCCGCGCAAAGCCGGGCATTCCGTCCGCCGAGGGCAAGGTATGCCTGATTGCCGGGAGTCCGCTGCCCGATGAGCGCATGCATCGCATGATCGAGCGCGAGGGCTGGACCGCAACCGGTCGCACGCTGGCCGACGAGTGGCAGGACGCAGGGCTGCTGGTGGAAGAGATCGGAAATCCCTTTGCCGCGGTTGCCCGCCAGCTTCATGCCCTTCGCCTCGACACGCGCGGCTTTTTCGATCGCTCCGGTGCGCTCACCGAAAGGGCTCTGGCGGTTGGCGCAAAAGCGGCTGTGCTGTGGCTGATCGAGGAGGACGACACGACCGTGTGGCACCTGCCTGCGATGCGCGCAGCGCTGGCGGCGCAGGGCCTGCCAGTCATGGTCGCCACCCGGCGCGACTGGTCGTGCCGTGACGGGATCGATGCCGAAATCACTGCCTTTCTCGCAGGAGTGGCCGCATGAAGCTGCTCAGCGGACACCGCGTTGCCGTACTCGGCGGCATGGCGGATCGCGCGCTCGCACGCTTCCTGGCATCGCTTGGTGCGGAACTGGGCGGGCCGGTCGAAGGCGCGTCGTTCGTGATCGATGACCTTGGACTGGAAGGGCTTGAGGGCGTCAACATTCCGGAGACGGTGGTGCATGTTTCGGTCACGCCGTTCGGTTCGGGCGGGCCACGCTCGGCCTGGAAGGGCGGCGAACTGGTCGCCTCGGCGATGGGCGGGGCCTTGCGGGTCACAGGCGAACCCGGCCTGCCCCCGGTCAAGGAGGCGGGCGACGCCTGCACCTTCCACGCCGACATGGTGGCCGCCTCGGGCGCGTTGGCGGCGCACTATGCACGTGGAAGCCACGGGAAGGGCCAGCACGTCGATGTTTCGATCCAGCAAGTCGCCTTCAGCCGCAATTTCAACGGCGTACTGGTCTGGCAGTTTGACGAGCGCAAGCTGGTCCGCGTTGGCGGCGCACTCGCCTATGGCAAGGCGACGGTGCGGGCGATCTGGCGGCTCGCCGATGGCTGGTGCTTCCATTCGCTGATGACCGGGCGCCTCGGCGCGCCCGCCAACCAGGCGCTGTCAGACTGGATCGACGAAGCGGGCATGCCCAATCCCATGGCTGGGACGGACTGGCTTTCCTACAACCGCTCCACTCTCCCTGCTGAAACCCGCAGCCTGTGGGAAGCGGCCATCGCCGCATTTTTCCTCTCGCGCACCAAGCACGAGATCGCGACCGAAGGCTTGCGGCGCGGGATCAACGCCTGCGTTGCCAACGAACCGGCAGACGTGCTGGCGGACCCGCATCTTGCCGCGCGGGGCTTCTTCGACACGGCGGATGGCCTGCCCGAACGCTTCGCTGCGTTCCGTGAAGGCAGCGCGCAAGTTGCCGCGCCCGCCATCCACACCGGCACCCGTCCGGGGCCGCTTTCGGGCGTGAAGGTGCTCGATTTCGCGTGGGCGCTGGTCGGTTCGATCACCACCAAGACACTGGGCGACCTTGGCGCGGAAATCGTCAAGATCGAGACGCGGACCAGGCCCGATCTGGCCCGTCTGGACGTGCAAGTCTCGGCCTCGAAGCCCGGCAACTGGGACGACAAGCCGTGGTTTTCGCACCTCAACACCTCCAAGCGCAGCCTTTCGCTCAACATGAAGAAGGCCGAGGCCCGCGAGCTGATCGATCCCCTGATCGACTGGGCCGACGTGGTGGTCGAGAACTTCTCGCCCGGCACGATGGCCAAGCTGGGTCTGGATTACGACAGCCTTGCGGCGCGCAACCCCGGGATCGTGATGGTCTCGGGCAGCGTGTTCGGCCAGACCGGGCCGATGGCGCAGGAATGGGGCGTCGATGGCACCGGCGGGGCGCTCTCGGGCCGCACTTACCTGACCGGCTGGCCGGATCGCGATCCGGTTATCCCCGGCGCGGTCCCGTTCGGCGACGTGATCGTGCCCTATGTCATGGCGGCAGGGGTCGCCGGCGCGCTGCAATATCGGCGCGAGACCGGGCGCGGCTGCCATATCGATGCTTCGATGTACGAGATCTGCGTCCAGCAGATGCGCGATTATCTTGAACAGGCCAAGCGGGGCGAGCGGCCGCAGCGCATGGGCAATGCCGATGCGCGGGTGTTCTGGCAGGACGTGCTCCCCGCGGCGGGCGAGGACCGCTGGGTGGCGGTCTCCTGCCCGACCGCGGCTGACCATGCGAAGCTTCTGGCGATCACTGGCGCCGATCCCGCCGCATGGACGGCATTTCGCGAGGACCACGCCATCGCCGCCGAGCTTCAGGCCCACGGCATCGCCTGCGGCGTGGTGCAGGATTGCGAGGACATGATCGAGCGCGACGCCCAGTTGATCGGGCGCGGCGCGCTGGTCACGCTCGACCATCCCCTGCTCGGTCCCTTCGGCCACATCGCCACGCCGCTGCGCTTCTCGCGCGATCGGTTCCAACCCTTCCGCGCGCCCGGCATGGGCGAGCATGTCCATGAAATCGCGCGCGATCTGTGCGGCCTGTCAGAGGCCCGGATTGCCGAACTCGAACAGGCAGGAGTCTTCCAGTGAGCGCCGAACCCATCACGAAACCCTCGGGCCAGCGCAGCCGCAAGGACCTTGCCTGCACCGCCGCTGCGAGCGCCTACCAGAAGCAGTTCGGAGCAGACCTCAGGCGCCGCGTCGTCGACGAGGGCGAGCCTTTTGCCATCGTCCAGGCCGATACGCCGCACGAAATATTCCACGTGATGGACATACCGATCATCACCAACCAGTGGTGGTCGGCCTACATCTCGGCCAAGCAGCTCTCGAACCATTATTTCGAGGTGATGGCGCAGGCCGGTTACCCGAAGAACAGCTGCAAGTACTGCTCGCTCGGCCTTGCCTGCACGCTGGCTAACGACCCCAGGACCGCGCCATGGGGCGGCTTGCCAAAGCCCACGGTGCTTGTCGCGCGGATGACCTGCGATTGCATCCAGCACGTGTTCGGGCAGTGGGCCGATGCGCTGGGCAGCGAATTCTTCCCGATGGAAGCCCCCGCGTGGGAGCACAAGGATCCGCGCTGGTTCGCCCATTCGAAGGACCAGTGGGAACAGGTCTATGACGCGGATCGCATCGCGCTGGCCGTTTCGGAAATGCGCGACCTGATTGCGCTGCTGGAGAACCGCACCGGTCGCAAGTTCGATGAGGAAAAGCTCCACTACCTGATGGAGCGCATCAACGAGCAGGAAGGCTATATCTGGCAAGCGGCGCAGGCCATCGGCAAGGCACGGCCGTGCCCGGTCTCGATCGCAGAGCAGATGCCCAACACGATGATTCCGCAGTGGCATCGCGGCTCCGACTGGGCGGTGGGGCATGCCAAGCGCTTTCGCGACGAGGTGATGGAGCGCATTGCCGCGGGCGAGGGCACCGCTGCGAATGAGAAGATTCGCCTGATGTGGATCGGCGCGGGCGTGTGGCACGATCCCGGCTTCTATCAGGCGCTGGAAGAGCGCATGGGCGCGGTCTTCGTCTGGTCGATGTACATGCCCTTTGCAGGTCCGCAGTACATCCGCGAAGTGCAGGGTCGCCCGATGGAGGCGCTGGCCAGCCGCATCTGCTCGATGAACGAGGTGCTGCACCTGCCGCCATGGATGAACGGCTGGATGACTAGCGAAGCAGAGCGCTGCGGCATCGATGCTTGCGTTGTCCTGCTGCCACCGGAGAACCGCCTGTCGCAATCCGGCACCAAGATCACCGCCGAGGCGCTGGAAAAGGCAGGCGTGCCGGTGCTGATGATCGACGCCGACATGGTCGATGCCGCCAATTGGGATCATGACAGGATGGTCGGCATGGTGGCGGAGTTCCTGCAGAAGCGAGAGCTCGCGTGAGGCTCTTCGCCGCCCTGCTGATCCTGCTCCTGGCGGCCTGCGCGCGCCCGGTCGATCCGGGCGTGACCGAACTGACTTATGCCTCGCCCTACAGCCCCAACCATCCGTTTTCCAAGGCCGACCAGGAATGGATGGCCTTTGTCGAAAAGCGCTCGGACGGGCGCATCCGGATCAGGCCGGTATGGTCGGGCGCGCTGCTTTCATCGGACATGTCGATGGAGGAACTGCGCCACGGCGTGGCCGATATCGGCCTGATCACGCCGATCTACGTGCGCGGCGGCACGCACCTCATCCGCATCCAGTCGGGCTTCTATCAGGGCGCGGACAGCGTGGAATCGCAGGTTGCGCTCTATGGGTGCATCGCCAGCGCCAATCCGCAGGTCGGGCATGAACTGGCAGGGCTCAAGGTGCTTGCGGTGCAGGGCGGCACGCTGCCCGGTCTCGTTACGGCCAACCGGCAGGTGCGCAGTCTGGATGACATCAAGGGCCTGCGCATCCGTGCGCCGACCGAACTCCTGAGCGTGCTGGACTCCCTCGGTGCGGACCCCGTCAACATGCCGATGGGCGAAGTCTACTCTGCCATGGCCAAGGGCGTGATCGACGGCGTGATCGCGCCGGAAGACACCTTCAAGTCGCTGCACTTTGCCGAAATCTCGAAGCACTTCTACCAGATCGCCGTGCCCCGAGGTGCCTATCCAGCGCGCGCGATGAGCGAGAAGCGCTGGAACGCCTTGTCCGAGGCTGATCGTCAGGTCCTGACCGATGGCATCGTCGTGTGGGAAGCGGCGCTGGCTCGCCAGGTTCGCGCCGCGGTCGAGAAGGGCAAGGCCGAAGCCGTGGCGGCCAAGGTCACCTTCAACCCTGCCAGCGTGGCAGACCAGCAGCGCTTCGACGCAATCTACCTGCGCGATTCAGAAGCCAATGCGCGCGGCCTTGCCGCCTATGGCATCGATGGCGAGGCTGCATTCCGTTCCGCCCGCGCAGCGGTGAAGGGACGGGACCGGATTACCTGCGGGAGTGGCACATGAAGAAGATGACATCCTTCCTGCTGGGCCTCGCGCTCGGCATCGCCCCGCTCACAGCAGAGGCGCAGAGTGCCCGGACGATCGGTATGCCTGCTGGTTCCGGCGGAATGCCTGCCATTGCGCAAGGCCGCGCCGATGCGCCGGGTTACACCATCTACCGCCCCGCAAAGTGGCCGAGCAAGCGCTTGCCACTGGTGCTGTGGGGCAATGGCGGCTGCCGCGACAACGGCCTGTCGGCCAGCCATTTCCTGCGTGAGATAGCCAGCCACGGCTATCTGGTCGTTGCCAATGGCACCCCGCGCGAGGAGCGGCCGGTGCTTGCCGCACTTCCTCCCGCAAACGGCCCGCGCCCGACAGGGGCTCCGCCGGCCCGCGCAACGCCGGACGAAACGCAGGTGAGCCAGTTGCTCGGCGCGATCGACTGGGTCAGGGGCAGCGATCTCGCGCCCCATGCCGATCTTTCACGCATTGCCGTCATGGGGCACTCCTGCGGCGGCCTGCAAGCCCTTGCAGCCGGTGCCGATCCACGCATCGGCGCGGTCGTCGCCTTCAACAGCGGAGTCTATGTGCGCGCAGGCTCGGGCCTGAGCGGCGTTGGCATTACCAAGGACGATCTCGCCAGGCTGCACACGCCCGTTGCCTACATCCTCGGCGGGCCTGACGACATTGCCTACCCCAACGGGTCTGACGATGTGTCGCGCATTGCCCATGTGCCGGTGTTCTTCGCCAACTCGGCCATCGGCCATGGCGGCACCTTCGGCCTTGCCAATGGTGGCGATTATGGCCGCATCGGCGCGGCCTGGCTCGATTGGCAATTGAAACGCAAGGCCAAGGCGGGCGCGATGTTTACCGGCCCCGACTGCGGGCTGTGCAAGGACAAGCAATGGACCGTGGTCCGCAAGCAATTTCCGGAGAAGCCATGATTTCGCCTCCAGCCACCGGCCCGCTCTCCGGCATCCGGATTGCCGACTTCAGCCACGTCATGGCTGGGCCTTACGCTTCGCACCTGCTGCGGATGATGGGGGCCGAGGTCATCAAGATCGAGCCCAAGGGCGGAGATGGCTTCCGCAACTATGGCGCTGACCGGCGCTACGACGGGATGTCGCCCGCGTTCATCGCTGCCAATGCCGGCAAGAAGTCGATCGCGCTCGATCTCAAGGACGAGGCCGATCTTGCCATTGCCCGGGGCGTGATCGCCCGGTCCGACGTCTTGCTCGAAAACTTCCGGCCCGGCGTCATGGCGCGGCTCGGTCTTGGCTACGAGGCTGCGTGCGATCTGCGTCCCGACCTGATATACTGCTCGGTTTCCGGCTATGGCCAGGAAGGCCCGCACCGCGATTGGCCGGCCATCGACAATATCGTGCAGGCCACCAGTGGCATGATGATGCTGAGTGGCGACGAGGGTGATCCGCCGGTGCGCGTGGGCTTCCCCATCGTCGATACGCTGACCGGACAGACCGCCGCCATGGCGATCCTCGGCGCGCTCATGCAGCGCGAGCGTGGCGGTGGGGGCAGCAAGCTCGATGTATCGATGTTCGATGCCAGCCTCGCCTTCATGACCTCGGCGCTGACTCCGTTCCTCGTGACCGGCAAGCCGATGAGCCGCATGGGCAACACCGGCTATAGCGGATTGCCGACGGCGTCGCTGTTCACCACGCGCGATGGGCGGCAGATCTCGCTCGGCGTAGTCCAGCCGCCGCAGTTCGCTGCACTCGCGCGCGAACTCGGACACGAGGACTGGCTGGCCGATGAACGCTTTGCCACGCCCGACGCCCGCCGCGCCAATTTCGATGCCATGCACGCCGCTCTCTCGGCCGTGTTCGCCACGGGCGATGCCGCTGATTGGGAGCAGCGCCTGAGCAATGCAGGCATTCCCTGCGGCATGGTGCGTCGCGTGGACGAGGCTGGGGCGCTTGCAGGCAAGGGCGCACTGGTGGATCTTCAGATTCCCGGTCTCCCCCAGGAATGCGTTCAAATTCCCGGCCCCGGCTACCGTGTGGCGGGGCAGGCGGGTCCGACGCTTGCCGCACCGCCCCGTCTAGATGCAGACCGTGCCGATATTCTCGCGTGGCTGGCGCAGGAGCCAGTGGCGTGAAGCTGCGTCTGCTGCTCGCCCCTCTGGCGATGCTTGCCGCTCCGCTCGTCGCGCAGGATGCAGCGCCCGTTTCGCGCATGATCGAGGGCACACTTGCCAGCGGGGCGAAATGGCAGGCACTGGTTCCGGCAAACTTCAACGGCAGCCTGCTGTTGTGGAGCCACGGCTACTCCCCTCGCATCGACCCGGCCGAACCCGCGCCTGCGCAGTACCGTGATCTGCTGCTCGCCAAGGGTTATGCGCTGGTGGCGTCAGACTATGGCGCGGGCGGGTGGTCGCTCGAACAGGCTGTGCCCGCGCAGCGCGCCACCGTCGAGGCCTTTGTCGCGCGCGAAGGGCGCCCGGCACGCGTGCTAGCCTGGGGGTCGTCAATGGGCGGCCTCATTTCCACCGCGCTGGCCGAGCAGGACAGGCCGGTGATCGACGGCGCTCTCGCGATGTGTCCTTCGATCGGCGGCGCGGTCGGCATGATGAACATGGGGCTGGACGGGGCTTTTGCCACTGCCACCCTGATCGCGCCCAATTCCGGGCTGTCGCTGGTCAACGTCGCTGACGACATGGCCAATGGCCGCAAGGCCATGGCGGCAATCGATGCTGCCCGTCAAACCCGCGAAGGCAGGGCGCGGATCGCACTGGCGGGTGTGCTCGGCGGCATTCCCGGCTGGACCCGGCCCGAGCGTCCCGAGCCGGCCGACGACGATGGCGAAGCGCAGGTTGACGAGATCGCCGCGACGCTGGTCATGGGCACCTTCATGCCGCGCAATGATCAGGAGAGCCGCGCGGGCGGCGTCTTCTCGTGGAACACCGGCGTGAACTACGCCCGGCAATTGGATCGTTCGGGACGTCGGCCCTTCGTGGAGGCGATGTATCGCAAGGCCGGGCTGAGCCTGAGCCGCGATCTCGCCACGCTTGCCCGCGCCCCAAGGGTCAGCGCCAAGCCATCAGCCGTGCGCTACATGCTTGATAACTATACGCCATCAGCCCGCCCGCGCGTGCCACTGGTGTCGCTGCAGGCTGTGGGCGATGGGCTGACCTCACCTTCGCTGCAGCGCGCCTATGCCGACGCTGCGCCGCCTGCGATGATGCAGCCGCTCTGGCACAAGGGAGCGGGGCACTGCCGCTTGCCGCCCGAACAGGTCCTTGCGGCGATTGCGCATCTTGAACAGCGCGTCGCTTCGGGCAAGTGGCCAGCGCGTCCGACCCAGTTCGTCGATCACACGCCGCCACCGATGTTGCGTCCGTGCCTGCGGCAGGAGGGCCCGTCCGGCCCGCGCTGCCGCTAGGCACCAGGCGCGCCCGTGTCAGTCGATCCCTTTCTTCTCGATTGTCCAGCCGGGCACGACGCACAAGCGGCAGTTGCTGCCGGTAAAGCTGCGCGCCGCAGTCTTGTCGCCGCGCAGTTGCCACTCCAGCCAGTCGACCGACAGCGCCGCCACCGCACCACCGTTTGCCGTGCGGAACGTGCCACCGTGGCCCACGGGCAGTTGAACCATGGCAGCCGGCACCTTGTCGATCCGCTTGAAATCATCGGTGCCGTTGGGAAAGGCGATGTCGTCCGGCCCGCCCAGGACATAAAGCACCGGCGTGTGCAGTTTCTCGAGCATCGCCTTGTTCACGGTGATGCCGCGGATCGGGTTGGTGCCGTCGGTAAACACGCCGCTGTTGTGTACCAGTACGGTGCGGATGCGCGGATCGGGCGCCACTTCGAGCGCCTGCAGGCCGCCGCAGCTGTGCCCGGCCACGGCCAGCGCCTTGTCGTCGATCCTGCCGTAGAGCGCGCTTCCAGCCTTGGCGTTCTCGGCCAGTGCCCAGTCGAGGCCCGCCTTCACGTCGGCACTGGTTGTTGCAACTGGCGGCAACTGGCCGGATTTTTCCGGCGCCCGCGGTTCGCGCTTTTTTGTCGCGCCCGGGCCGTTCATGATGTCGCCGGGCGCAATCACTACATAGCCATGGCTGGCAATCTCGATCAGGTGCTGCCGCGCACTGGCGCCATCGGCACTGCACCCGCCATTGCCCCAGACAAGCACCCCCAGCGCCTTGGCTTTCGCAAGGTCCGCCGGTCGATAGATCACATGCGCGGGCAGGGCGGGATCTTGCGTCATCACTGCCAGATAGGGCCCGGTGCCGGGTCCATTCGGCATCGTGTCGAAGCTGTTGGGCTGGTCTTGCGCGGCCAGCGGCGCTGCCATCATGGCCATGCCGAGCGCTGCGCCCATGATGTGATGTCTGCTCAAGCGATCCTCCTTCTCTTGCACCGCACATTTGTCTGACAGGTTCTGCAATGCAAGCGCTTGCGTAAAACGTTTGCCGCCTTTAAGCAATGGACCATAACAATGAAGGGAGAGACGTGATTCACACTGTTCTGGCCACTGGCGATCTCGCGATGGACCGCGATGATTACGACGCCTGCTTTGCCGGGACGGCGGCTGTCCTGCGCGCTGCGGACGTGGTGTTCGGCCAGCTCGAGACCAGCTTTGCCGAAAAGGGTGTCCGTCTGCCTCAGGCGCGCCATGCCGTGCTCGCCAGGCCCGAAGGTGCAGCCGCTCTGGGTCGCGCCGGGTTCGATGTGATCTCCATGGCCGGCAACCACGTGATGGACTGGGGACACGAAGCCTTCTTCGAAACGCGCAGGCACCTTGAAAAGGCGGGCATGAGCGTGGTCGGGGCCGGGGCCAACATTGCCGAGGCTCGCCGACCGGTGATCCGCTCGCTGGGCGATGGAACGCGCGTGGCCTTCCTCGCCTATTCCAGCATTCTCCCGCATTCCTACTGGGCTGACGAGCGTCGGCCCGGTTGCGCCCCGATGCGCGCCTTCACTGTCTATGAGCAGATCGAGCACGATCAGCCAGGCACCCCGGCGCGAGTCCACACCTATCCCCACCGCGAAGACCTCGCCGCAATGGAGGCAGACATCCGCGCCGCGAAACAGCAGGCCGACGTCGTCCTCGTCTCGCACCACTGGGGCATCCACTTCGTCCGTGCAGTGATTGCCGATTACCAGCGCGATGTTGCCCGCGCCGCGATTGCCGCCGGGGCCGATGCGATCTTCGGCGGCCATGCCCACATCCTCAAGGGCTGCGAGCTGATCGACGGCAAGCCGGTGTTCTATTCGCTGTGCAATTTCGCCACCGATCTTGCGATGGACGAGGCCCACGCCAATTCGAAGAGTTTCAACGAGATCCGCGTCCTTGCCGAAGAGTGGGAGCCGGATTTCGAAAGTCTCTACAACTTCCCGAAGGCCGCGCGCCTGTCCATGATCGCGCGGCTCGAAATCGCCGGTGGCAAGGTGCTGCGCGCGGGCTTGCTGCCGCTTGTCATCGGCCGCGATGCCGTGCCGCGCCTGGCCGAGCCGGGCAGCGAAGACCATGCCGCGGTGGTTGACTATCTGGCCGCCGTCACGCGGGAAGCCGGGCTCAACGCCGCGTACCGCGAAGACGCAGGCATGGTCGTGCTGGAGCAGGCAGCATGAAGCCGCGCGCCGCCGCATTTCCCCTCGAAGGCTACGTCCTGCTTTACCTGCTGGCGTACCTGCCGAACGTGATCGTGACCAAGCTGGTCACCTCGCAGCCGCACGCCGGGCTTGGCCGTCCGCTCACCGGCCTCGAAACCCTGCCCGCGTCGCTGATCATCAACATGGTGCTGACCTGGGGCTTCATCTGGCTGTCGGGCTGGCACCGTGATGCCAACAAAGTCTCGTTGGGGCCGGTCCGCTTGCCGTTCCCGGCATTCTACACCTTCCTTTCCGGCCTCGGCACTTCGCTGGTGCTGTTCACCGTGCCGCTCAGCTTCACCATCCCCAATGTCAGCATCCCGTTCATCCAGCTGGTCATGCGCGGCGACATCCTGATCATCGCGCCGCTGGTCGACGTGATGTTCGGCCGCCGCGTGCGCTGGTGGAGCTGGACTGCGCTGGCAATGGTCCTGTTCGCGCTGGTCATAACCCTGTCCGACCGGGGTGGCCTCAAGCTCCCACCGATCGCGATCCTCACCGTCGTGCTCTACACGCTGGGATATTTCCTGCGCCTGTTCGTAATGACGAAGATCTCCAAGAGCGGTGACCCGGCCTCGGTAAGGCGCTATTTCGTCGAGGAAAAGATGATCGCGCTGCCGATGTCGGTCGTGATTCTGGGTGTCATCTCGGCCAGCGGCATCGGCGGCCAATCGGGTGAGCTTGCCTGGGGCTTTATCGGCGTGTGGAGCGATCCGGTGCTGCTCGACCTCTTCTGGATCGGCGCCACGCTCACCGTGATTTCCGTGCTGGCCATCATCATCCTGCTCGACCCGCGCGAGAACGCCTACTGCGTGCCTTTGGAGCGCGCGGCGAGTCTTGTCGCCGGGATTGGCGGTTCGGTCCTGCTCGCATGGTTCTGGGGCCTGAAGATGCCGCGCGATGCCGAATTGATCGGCGCGGGCGTGCTGGTCGGCGCCATTGTCCTGCTCTCGCTCGCCCCGCGCCTTTCCGCGCATCGGCAAGCGCGAAGCGAAACTGCCTGAATTGAACGATTTGCCCGGCGGAGTGCGTTGGGCCGTGAAGATACAAATGGGAGACTGAAGATGGGGAACCGGAACTCTTTCAAGGTGTTGCTTGCAGCAACATCTGCAATCGCTTGCATCGCATCTGCTCATGCGCAGGAGACGCAGAATTCAGCTGCGGACGCGCCCGAAGACCAGTCCATTATCGTCACCGGCAGCCGCATCCGCGGCATAGCCCCGGTCGGTTCGAACGTCATCGCCATCGGCGCGGACGACATCGCGCAGGAGCCGGTCACCTCGACGAATGACTTGCTCCGCCGCGTGCCGCAAGTCGTGTCGCTCGGCGCCAACCGCAACGGCGGCTCGGCTCAGAATGGTGCGGCCAACGCCACGCGCGGTGCCGGTATCAACCTGCGCGGCATCTCCACCAACGCCACGCTGCTGCTGTATGATGGCCGCCGCTTCCCGCCGCAGGGCACGCAAGGCCAGTACACCGATCCCTCGGTCCTGCCGGCCATCGCGCTCGAGCGGGTCGAGGTTGTCGCCGATGGTGCCTCGGCGGTCTATGGCTCCGATGCCATTGCCGGCGTCGTCAACTTCATTCTGCGCCGCAACTTCGATGGCGTAGAGGTGCGCGCCCGCGCCGGGATCGCCGAGGGCGGATACACCGAAAAGCAGTTCGCTGGAATCTTCGGCAAGAAGTGGGATGGCGGTTCGGCCATGATCGCCGCCGAATACACCGACAACACCCACCTGCGCGGCTACGATCTCGATTTCTACCAGGACGATAACCGCAACCGGGGTGGACGCGATCTGCGCGTGCAGAACTGCAATCCCGGCACGATCAGCCTTGGCGGCAAGACTTACGCGATTCCGCAGGGCGGGGTAACAGCGGCCAATGTCGGCTCGCTCGTCGCTGGCACTGCCAACCGCTGCTTCTACAACGCGCTGGATACCGTAATTCCCGAACAGAAGCGCTACAACGTCACGGCTGCCGTCTCGCAGGACGTGGGCGAGAGCGTGCGCCTGTTCGCCGACGGGTTCTATTCCTATCGCAACGGTACCATTGCCGGCATCAACAACATCAGCGCCACGGTGCGCAACACCAACCCGTTCTTCGTTACCCCTGTTCCGGGCACCACGCAGCAGACGGTCCTGTGGTCGATGGTCCCGACGCTGGGGCCTGACTTCAACCCCTACCACGGTGAATCCTGGAACGTCGTCGGCGGGATCGAGGCCAAGCTGGTCGGCGATTTCAAGGCGACCGCCTATTACGCCCACGGCGAGTCCGAGGACGTGGC
Source organism: Novosphingobium sp. GW835-FHT14H07 (assembly GCF_058793515.1). NCBI lineage: Bacteria > Pseudomonadati > Pseudomonadota > Alphaproteobacteria > Sphingomonadales > Sphingomonadaceae > Novosphingobium > Novosphingobium sp. GW835-FHT14H07. The sequence goes on along the minus strand of NZ_JBXAFX010000015.1, from coordinate 76,954 downwards.
CGATCGCCGCCTCGGCGTGAACACCGCCGCACTCAACGCTGCCCTTGCCGATACAAACCCGGCCACAGCGCTCAATGTCTTCGGCGGGCCGAACAACCCCGCCACTCTGGCGAAGATCCGCGACAATCTGTTCGTGATCACCGGCCGCACCAAGCTAGACGTTGCCAACGTCCAGCTCGATGGCTCGCTGTTCGACCTTCCCGGTGGCGCCGTCCGCGTGGCCCTTGGCGGCGAATACCGCGAGGAATACACCTACACCGACCTGCTCACCGGGCAGGCCGCCACTCCGCGCCGCACTGCCGATTCCGGCACACGTAACGTGAAGGCAGTGTTCGGCGAGCTCTTCGTGCCGATCGTCGGCAGCGGCAATGCGATGCCGGGGATAGAGCAGCTCTCGCTGTCGATCGCGGGTCGCCACGAAAAGTACAGCGATTTCGGCAGCACCACCAATCCGAAGATCGGCCTCACCTGGAAGCCGGTCGAATCTCTGACCCTGCGTGGCAGCTATGGCACGTCCTTCCGCGCGCCGACCTTCACCGAGGTCTCGACCATCGCGGGCGGGGCGGGGCTCTACTATGATACGCTGCCGGGTGCCTCGGGCAACCTCACCGGCATCGGCATTGCGGGCGGCAATCCGGGGCTCAAGCCCGAGACCGCGACGACCTGGTCTGTTGGCGCGGAATTCCGCCCGATCAGCGCGGTGCGCCTGTCGCTGACCTATTTCGACATCGACTACAAGGATCAGATCCAGGCTCTTCGCGGCACGCCAGGTATCCTCACCAACCCGCTATATGCCTCGTTCGTGAAGCTGAATCCGACGCAGGCCGAAGTCGACGCACTGATTGCCTCAGGGCTACCGATCAATAACACAATCAACGCCAACGCCGTGCAGTTCATCGTCGATGGACGCCGCCAGAATCTCGGCCGTTCGCGCGTGCGTGGCATCGATTTCGCGGCCTATGCCAACTGGGATGTCGGCGCGGTGAAGTTCGATGCGGGCGTTTCGGGCACCTACTATACCAAGTACCTGTTCCAGGCGCTGCCCGGCGCTGCCGTATCCAATGTCATCGGGCTCATCAACTTCCCGCAGAAGTTCCGTTCGCAGGCGGATATCGGTGCGAAGGTTGGCATCTTCTCCGGCCGCCTGACCTGGAATCACCTGGCTGCCTACACCAACACCACGGTCACGCCGGTGCAGAAGGTCTCGAACTACGATACCTTCGACCTTGGCCTCAACGTCGAGGTGAACGAGCATCTGCGCATCGGCTTTGACGTGCGTAACCTGCTGAACGAGGATCCGCCGTTCGTCGATACCTCGCGCGGCTACGATCCGCAGTCCGCCAACCCGATCCCGCGCATGTTCTCGATGACGGCAGGCGTGAAGTTCTGATGGCGGCGCTGCTATCGCTCCTGGCGGCGGCCACGATTGCCAGCGCCAGCCCCGGCGATTGCAGCGCGCTTGAGGGCGCCAGCGGGGACGTGGTGGTCGAAAAGGCCACCGCGATCCCCGCAGGCGTTGCCTTCAGGCCCGATGACAAGACCACCTTCTACAAGTCCGTTCCCGTCAATGCGCCGTTCTGCCGGGTCGAGGGCAGGATCGAGGGCACCATCGGCTTTGAACTTTGGCTGCCGATGGCGTGGAACGGGCGCTTGCTCGGTGCGGGCGTCGGCGGTGATGCCGGGGTGTTCAACTACCTGGACATGAGCCTGCGCGTCGCCCAGGGCTTCGCCACCGTCACAACCGACAGCGGCCACAAGGTGACCGAGGCCCACTGGATGCGTGCGCCCAAGGCCCGAACCGATTACGAACATCGCGCGGTTCACCTGACGGCACAGGCCGCAAAGGCGCTCGCTGCCCGGTTCTATGCAAGGCCAGTCGAACGCAGCTACTTCACCGGCTGCTCGGGCGGCGGCCGACAGGCGCTCAAGGAAATGCAGGTTCACCCGCTCGATTATGACGGCGTGATTGCAGGTGCGCCGGGGCCTAACATGCCGCTGCAATCGGTGCGGATGATGTGGTTCGCGCTCGAAGCACAGCGCAAGCCGGCGGCCGCGCTCAGTGACGCTGATTGGTCGCTCTACGAGAACGCGGTGACCCGCGCCTGCGATCCGCTGGACGGCAAGGTCGACGGGATCATCACTAACCCCTTGCAATGCCGCTTCCGCACGGCGACGCTCCTGTGCAAGCCGGGGCAGGCCGAAGGCTGCCTGACCGCGCCCAAGCTTGCCATGCTCAAGGCCGTCATTGCACCATTGCGCGACGAACGGGGCAGGGCGATGGACCGGGGCCTGTTCCCCGCTGTCCGCACGCGCCCCGGCCCGCCGTCGCCGCTGTTGCGCGCGATGTGGGCCGACGCCGCGCACGATGATCCCGAATGGGATGCGCTGACCTTCAGCCGCACCGGTGATCTTGCCACGATCAACCGCCTGATGCCGCAGTTGCGGGCTGACAGCACGGAGATCAGCCCTTTCCTCTCAGCCGGGCACCGCGCGATCATTTATCAGGGCTGGCAGGACCCATCGACCAACGCCGGGCCGACGCTCGAATATTACGGCGCGCTGGCCCGCGATAACGGCGGTCTGGCGAAGCTGTCCGAAGCCGTGCGCCTCTTCATGGTCCCCGGCATGTACCATTGCCGTGGTGGTCCGGGAGCGGACACATTTGGCGCTTCCGGTCATGCGCCGATCAGCGAAGATCCGGCCAGCGACATGCTTTGGGCGCTGATCCGCTGGGTCGAGGAAGGCATCGCCCCCGCGCGCATCGAGGCGCGCAAGATTGCCGATGGCACAAGCTTCACGCGCCCGATCTGCGCTTTCCCCGCATCGGCCCGGCTTGAGCGTGGCCAGTGGACCTGCCGCCACGATCCCGCCCTGCTGGCATGGCCCTCTGCCCGGCTGAAACGATGACTGAAACTCTCAGCGACCTGCTCTGCCGCCACATCGCCACGGCCCGATGGGAAAGCCTGCCCGATCGTGCCCGGGACGGCGCACGCAGCGTCGCGCTCGACGCCATCGGCGTGATGCACGCGGCCAGTGGCTTGGCGCCCGAGGCCGCACCGTTCATCGCGCTGGCCCGTGCCAACGGGGCAGGGCCGTGCTCGATCATCGGGACGCCGCATCGTGTCCAGCCGCTTGGCGCAGCGCTTGCCAATGGCGCGCTGGCCCACGCGGTCGATTATGAGGACGCCTTCGATCGCGCCCCGGCACACCCAAATGCGTCTCTCGTCCCCGTCCTGCTTGCGCTCGCCCAATCAGAAGGCCCGGTCGATGGCCGCCGCTTCCTCACGGCGCTGGCCGTTGGCGGCGATGTGGCCTGCCGGATTGCGCTTTCGCTACGCCAGCCGATGGAGCAGGGTGGCTGGTACCCCCCGCCGATCGTTGCGGCATTCGGCGCGGTGGCGGGGGCGGCCAATCTGCTGGGCCTGTCCCCTCAGCAGACCAAGGATGCCCTTTCGCTGACCTTGTGCCAGGTGACGATGCCGGGCGAGATCAAGCACAGCCGCCGCACCACCTTGCGCGCGGTGCGCGAAGCCTTTCCGGCCCAGGCCGCGCTGACCGCCGCATTGCTGGCGCGCGAAGGCGTTCCCGGCTTCGAAGAGCCGCTCGAGGGCAAGTCCGCCTTTTTCGCACTCTACGCTGGCCGACAGTTCGATCCGGCTGACCTGACGGACCGCCTCGGCACCCACTATTGGGGCAGCGAGTTGACCTTCAAGCCGTGGCCGTCCTGCCGCGGCACGCACCCGTTCATCGAAATGGCGCTGGACCTATCCGCGCGCCACGGCATCAGGCAGTCCAGCATCGAACGCGTCGAAGTCAGCGTCGATGCCATCCAGTCAATGCTCGTAGAGCCGCTGGCCCGCAAGCAGGCGCCCGAGACGGCGATTGACGCCAAGTTCTCGGTTCCCTTCACCACCGCGCTGGCCCTGGTGCGCGGCGCGGTGCGGCTTGACGATTTCGACGCCGCCAGCCTCACCGATCCCGAAGTTCTGGCCATGGCCGCCCGCGTCCAGGCCACGGTGGAGCATCGGCCAGAATGGCAACCCGGCGTGGGCGGCGCGATGCGGATCGTGACGGACGATGGCGAAAGCCATCACGCCTGGCTCGAGAACGCGCTGGGCTGCCCTGCGCGGCCACTCTCCCCGGAAGCTCAAAGCGCCAAGTTCATCGATTGCGTCGGGCGTGCAGCCGTCCCCGTCATGCCCGAGGCCGCCAGCCGCCTTGCCGATGCGATCCTCGGGCTAGATACTCTGGCTGACGTTGGCGCGCTGTTTCAGCCGACGGAGTAAGTGCCCTCGGCGGCGAGACAAGCCGGTCGGATAGCCAGAACCTCGATCGCCTCGGCCTTGCCACCGAAGTCGACAAGCTCGCCTTCCTCGGCCTCCATCATCGCCCGTGCCAGCGGCGCGGACCATGCGATCAGCCCGGCGGCGGGATCGGCCTCGTCATCGCCGACGATGGTGATCCACCGCGCCTTGCCGTTGAGACGATACTGGACCGAGCAGCCGAATGCCACGGTGTCGCCATCGGGAGCGGGCATCAACTCGGCCGTTGCTGCGCGCGTGCTCCAGTAGCGCTGTTCGCGCCGCGCCTTCTTGATCATTGCCTCATCCGCGCCCTCGGCTACCAGAGCCTGCACCTTGTCTTCGCAAGCCTCCACCTGCGTCCGGATCAACGCCAGTCCCCGCTCGGTCACCAGATTCGGCCCCGGCGGGATCGGCAGTTCGAACACCGGTTCAAGATGTTCGTCATCACTTTCCCGGCGAAACGCGACGCTCATGCACAAAACTCCAAACAGGCTGGCTTCCGATTGGCGGTCCTGCCAAAGGACCGCCTATGGCACAGGCAACCCGGGCAACGAAAGCGCTCGAACAGGCCGGTATCCGGTTCGAACTGCGCAGCTACGAATATGATCCCGATGCGGACTCCATCGGGCAAGCCGCCGCGTCCGCGCTGGGCGTGGAACCGGCGCAGGTGTTCAAGACGCTGATGGTGCTGATCGACGGCAAGCCCGCCTGTGCCATCGCGCCCAGTGACGGCGAGGTTTCCATGAAGCGCGTCGCGGCAGCGCTGGGGGCAAAGTCTGCAACGATGATGCGTCCCGGCGATGCCGAACGCCTCACCGGCTACAAGGTCGGCGGGATCAGCCCGTTCGGCCAGATGAAACGCGTGGCCGTGGCGATCGACGAGACCGCGCTTCTATGGGACGCGATCTTCATCAACGGTGGCCAGCGCGGCCTGCAGGTGCATCTGGCCGGAACGGACGCGGCGCGCTTGCTGGACGCGGTCGTCGCCGATATCAGCGCGGCCTAGCCTCGCGCCGACGCCAGCCGTGAACGCGCCAGTGCGCAGCACAATGCCGTCGATGTCGTGATAACCAGCGCCACAGCCAGCCGCAGCGGATCTATGGGCGCAAACAGCCCCAGCACGCTCATCGCCGAGCCGCTTGCCAGCATCTGCAGCGCGCCTGCGAGGCTGGTTGCCGTGGCGGCAAGGCCGGGTTCGGCAAAGCCCACTGCGTTGAAGGCAACAGGTCCGGCAAGGCCCGCTCCAAGACCCAGCAGCATGATCGGCGCGATCAGTAGCCCGACACCTTCGATCCCCACCAGCGCCAGCACCAGCGCAATCCCCGCGCCCAGAGCAGAACTGCCCGTGCCGATGATCAGAGCACTCGAACGCCGCTCCACCGGCACGACCAGACGCGTCCCGACGATGCTTGCGGCGGCCACCCACAGCAGCGCGGTGCCGGCTTCGCCCGAGGACAGGCCGAAACGGTGGACCAGCAGGAAGGGGGCGGCACCAAGGAACATGAACAATCCGCTACTGGCGGCGCCCAAGGTAGCCGCCGTGAGCACGAATTGCCGGTTTCTTGCCAGCTTGGCGTAGGAAGCGATCAGTCCGCTGCGCGCGCTTGCCACTCCGGCCTGAACCGTTTCCGGCAGGCGCCAGAAGGCCGCTGCCAGCGTGGCCGCTCCGCTCAGCGCAAGCAGGGCGAAGACGGCGCGCCACCCGGCAAGATCGGCCAGGCTTCCGCCGATCACGGGGGCAACCGCGGGAGATATCAGCACAATGGTCATCAAGGTCGCCTGCGCGCCGGCTGCGCGGTCCTTGCCGAACAAGTCGCCGACCATGACCCGGGCAGTCACGACGCCGAAGGCCCCGCCTGCTGCTTGCATGGCGCGTGCGGCAAGCAGCAGGCCAGTGGTCGTTGCCAGCGCCCCCGCCAGTGCCCCGGCAATGAACAGCATCAGGCCCGCCAGCATGACCGGTCGTCGTCCAAGGCGGTCGATCATGGGGCCGGCCAGCAATTGGCCCGATCCTAGCCCGGCAAGGTAGATGCTCACCACTTGCTGCGCCTTGGCTTCGCCGATTGCCAGATCGGCTGCGATCAGGGGCAGCGCCGGCACCAGCATGTGGATGGCGATCGATCCGGTGGCCGCAATCGCCGCCAGGGTCACGATAATTGCCCAGTAGTCTCGTCTCGTGCTCAACACTTCACGCTCTCACGTCCCTTGGTCCATATGCCGCGCCCAAACGAATGATAGCGCTTGCATGCGCTTGAATGCGTGCTTATGCAACCGATCATGACCGATCGCCTGCAGGATTTCGATCCGGAACTTCCGGAAGACTTTGACAGCCCCCATGCCGAATATGCGCGCCTGCGCCAGCAGTGCCCAGTTGCCTGGACAGAAGGCCTCGGCAGCTTCTGGGCAGTGACGCGGTACGAAGACGTAAAGCGTGTGGCGTCGGATTCTGCCACCTTCATCACCTCGGTCCAGAATGTGATTCCGAAAGTCGCCTATACCGGGCGCCGGCCGCCGTTGCACCTCGATCCGCCCGAGCACACGCCATATCGGAAGGCGCTCAATCCCCTGCTCTCGCTCGATCGGGCCGAAACCTTCGCCCCGCGTGCCCGCGAACTGACCCGTGCCCTGCTGGCGCCGATGGTGTCCCGGGGAGGCGGAGATATCTGCGTCGAACTGTCCAGCTATCTTCCGGTTCACGTGTTCGGCGAATGGATGCGCATTCCCGAGGACTGGCTCGATACGCTCCATGACAATGGCCGCGCTTTCATCCTTGCCGTGCATTCCAACAAGCCCGAGGTGATGAAGGAGACTTCGCTCCGCCTTTATGACATGGCCCGCGCCCTGATCGCGCTGCGCCACGAACACCCGCAGGATCCGGCGCTCGATCCCACCAGCGCGCTGCTTCAGGCGCGGCACGAAGGCGAGCCATTGCCCGACGAATTGCTGGTCGGCACCGTCCGGCAGGTCCTTGTCGTCGGCATGGTCGCGCCCATGGTGATGATCGGCAACATCTGCGTGCATCTCTCGCGTGACAAGGCGCTGCAGCAGAAACTGCGGTGTGACCCTTCGCTCATCTCCGCGGCAATAGAAGAGTTTCTCCGGCTGTACACGCCCTATCGCGGCTTTGCGCGAACCGCTGTCTGCCCGGTGGACCTCGGCGGTCGTACCATCGAACCGGGCGAGGCGATTGCGCTGATCTATGCCTCGGCCAATCGGGATGAGGCCGTGTTCCCCAACCCTGACGAGTTCATTCTGGATCGGCCCAACATCGCCCAGCACCTTGCCTTCGGGCGCGGCCCGCACAACTGCCCGGGCATTCATCTGGGCCGCATGCAGCTGCGCGTCGCGCTCGAGGAAATCTTGGGCGCAACCAGCGAGTTCGAACTTTCCGGGCCGGTCACGGTCAGCCGCTGGCCAGAGATCGGCGCGCTATCCGTGCCACTGCGGTTCGCCTGATCTGGCAAAAGAGAGCGATTGCATCATCGGCCGGGATCGCGCTAGCGTGGGCGGGATGAGCGCACCGATCGACAAGACGCCGACCCTGGACGATGTGGCTCTGATGGCCGGGGTATCGACCGCGACCGTCAGCCGCTTCGTCAACAATCCCGAGGTCGTGGCAAAGGGTACGGCAGAGCGCATCCGTGCTGCGATCGCTGCAACCGGTTACATTCCCAATCTGCTGGCGGGCGGTCTGGCCTCGAGCCGGTCGAAGATGGTCGCGGTGCTGATTCCGTATCTCACCGACTCGATCTTCAACGATACGATCCAGGCCATGGTCGAAGAACTTTCAGCAGCAGGGACAACGGTCATGCTCGGCCTGACCGGCGTTTCGGAGAAGCGCACCGAGGACCTGATCCGCGCGGCCCTCAGCCGCCGGGTCGACGCGATCATCTTCACCGGGCCGGTCACGCCGCAGGTCGATGCCATGGTGCGGCGCAGCCCGGCCTTGTTCATCCAGATGTGGGACCTGCCTGAAGACCCCATCGGCATGGCGGTCGGCTTTTCGCACCATGCCGCCGGGCGTGACATCGCACGCTTCCTGATGTCGCGCGGCTATCGCCGTCCGCATGTCGTCACCGCCGAAGGTGCACGCGCCAATATGCGACGCGCCGGTTTCGTCGAGGAATGGCAGGCAACCGGGCACGAGCCGCCCAGTGAATCCTGCGTGCAGGTGCCCTCGAGCTTTGGGCACGCCCGCCGCATCTTTGCCGAGGTCCGCCGTTTGCCCGAGATGCCCGACGTCGTGGTCTGCGGCTCGGACTATCTCGCGCAAGGCGTCATCGTCGAGGCGCTGGCCGCCGGGCTGCGCGTGCCTGAAGACATTGCCGTGGTCGGCTTTGGCAACAGCTCGATCGCCGGGGAGATGCGCCCCACGATCACCTCGGTCGAGGTGGACGGTGCCCGGATCGCGCGCGAGGCCATCGCCGCCATCCGCAAGCACCGCCCGAACCAACCCCCGGCAGAGCGGTGGGTCGATGTCGGCTTCCGCCTAGTCGCCCGCGAAAGCGCCTAGCGCGTAAGGTAGCCGCCTTCCACCGCAAGGCTGTGCCCGGTGACATAGCTCGCCGCGTCCGAACACAGCCACGCGCTGGCCTCTGCCACTTCTTCCGGTTTGCCGAAGCGACCGAACAGGCTGAGCGCGGGGGCGAACTCTTCCTCGGTGAAGCCGGTCGTCTCCAGCGCACCGCGCAGCATCGGCGTGTCGATCGCGCCGGGCAGGACCGCGTTCACGCGGATGCCCTTGCCGGCATATTCAAGACTGCCGGTCTTGGTCAGGCCGATCACGCCATGCTTGGCGGCAACATAGGCCGCGTTATTGGGCTGCGGGCGGAACGAGCTGACTGAGCCGATATTGACGATCGAGCCCGAGGAACCCTGCGCAAGCAACTGGCGAATCTCGTATTTCATGCAGAGCATGACCGAGCGCAGGTCGACGTTCAGCACCTTGTCGAACACTGCCATGTCAGCTTCATGGATCGGCAGGACATCGGGTGTGATCGCAGCGTTGTTAACCGCGCAATCGAGCCTGCCGAACGTGGCGACCGTTTCCGCCACCAGCGCCTCGACCTGGGCCTCGTCGGCCACGTCCGTGCGCACGGCATGGGCGCTGCCTCCAGCCTCGCGGATCGCGGCGACAGTGGCCGCAGCGGTGTCTGCGTTGATGTCCGAGACGATGACCTTTGCCCCACGCGCGGCGAGGAGGCGCGCGGTTGCCGCGCCCATGCCCACGCCCGCGCCGGTAACGATGGCGACCTTGCCTTCAAGCGATACGAGGTTCGGATTCACGATGTAGCTCCCTGTGCGATCCACGTGCGGATCTTGGCCATGTCGGTTTCGTTCAACGGCGCTCCGCCGAAAGGCATGCGCGCGCCCTGTCCGCCATGATCGTTATGCGTACCTTCCAGCTTCATCACCAGATAGGACTTGTCCGGGGCGCCCGGTGCCACCCGCATGATCGCAGGCGCCCCTTCCGAAGGCTTGCCGACAAGGAAGCCGATCGCCGCATCGCCAACCAGCGACATGCCCCCTGCCTCTTCGCCGGTCAGATGGCAGGTTGCACAGTTCTGCTCCAGGATCGGCACAATATCCGTTTGATACGAGACGGTTGGCGCAAGTTGTTCAGCACGTGCCGAGAAGGCGAGAGCGAGCAGGGCAGCGCCGCCCAGGGCAAGCTGTTTCATGCCGACACCGCGTGCCGTCCGGCGATGTAGCCGAAAGTCACCGCAGGACCGATCGTGCCGCCAGCGCCGAGATAGGCCTGGCCCGTCGGCGCGGCGATGCAGTTGCCGGCAGCATAGAGGCCCGGGATGGGTTGCCCGTTTGCAGCCAGCACTTGCGCATCGGCATTGATCTGCGGACCTCCCGCCGTATCGAGTGTGCCGGGTGCGAGCACGATCGCGTAATAAGGTCCTTTTGCAGAAAACGGGTGCATCGTATTGTTCGGGAACGGGTTTTCAGGTTGGCTGGTGCCTTGCCGACGCGCCGAGAACAACAAGTGCCATTCGCGGTCGTACAGGTACTTGCCCCGCCCGAATTCGGGATCGACGCCCTTCTTGGCGTAAGCATTAAAGTTCGTGATGGATTGCTTTGCATTTACTGCAAATTCTGCGCTGAGCCTCACGCCACCGGTCCGGTCCTGCCACGCTGCCAGCTGTGCGTCGATACCGGCGAAGACCTCGTCCCACGTCTGTCCTTCGACCAGATGTGGCTGCTCTGCTTTGTTCACCGGGAAGGGGAAGGCCCCACCGAAGGCATCGATGCTGCGCTGGTCGAACAGCATGAACATCAGATGGTTGGGGTATTCCTCGTGCGCCGGGTCGTACCAGAAGTGGGCCTGCGTGCGGTCGTTGTAATCGCGCTTCTCGTTGACCACGCGCTTGCCGTACTTGTTGACGAGGATCATCGAATCCCCCGGCAGAACGAAGGCGCCAAGGCCGATCCCGCGCGTCTTGAGCGCCTCGCCCAGCACGACCTGCGTCCGCCAGCCAAGCCCCATGTTGCCCATCATCGCGCCCGCTTCCTGCGCGATCGGAATAAAGTCTCCGGTCGAACCCGGCAGCGAGCATGAGCCGTAGACGGCGGGCTGGTGGACATCGCACAACTGCACGTTGTGGCTGTAACCACCGGTGCCAAAGACCACGCCCTTGTTCGCCTTGATACGGATGGTCTTGTCACCCTGCTTGGCCTCGGCCCCGATCACCCGGCCCGATCCATCCTTGACCAGCCGGGTAACGCGGGTCCGCGTGAGGATCGGCACGCCCTTGGCCTTCAGATATGCATGCATCTGCGAGGCAAGGCTGCCGCCGCCCTGGGTCGAGCCCGAACCCACCGCCGGTTCCAGCGCGCGGCCGGTCGGCACCTTGTTCTCGGGCAGATGGTCGGCATAGTCCGGGGCGGGCTTGTCCACCTGGAACAGGCGGAACTGCTTGAACTGCACCGCGCCCAGCTCACGCAGGTGATCTACCGCGGCAGAGCCATGGTCATAGAAGGCCTCGACCACGCGGTAACGGTTTTCATCAAGGCCCAGCGTCGGGCTGTTAGGGTTGTACTGGCGCGGATAGCCATAGCGCACGACGTAGCGCAGCGCATCGGCCTTGGGGTCCTCGATGCCCTGTTCGCGAAAGATGAAGTGGTTGAAGATCCACGTGACGCCGCCTGATTTGGCGGTGGTGCCGCCAAGGATCGGCATCTTCTCGAGCATCATCACCTTCGCGCCTGCCGCAAGGGCCGTGACTGCCGCCGTACCTGCCGCCGCGCCAGAGCCGACGCACAGCACGTCGCATTCATGGTCCCACCCCGAAGCGGGCGCGTCTGCGGCCTGTGCGGCGGTGGCGATGCCGCCGGTTGCTGCCGCCGCCGCTGCAACGCCTGCACCGGCGAGCAGCTGACGCCGGTCGATCCCCTTTTGCTGGGTCATGTCACGTTTCTCCCGTCGTCTCTTGCCATGGTTGCGGGGCGCTCACCGCCGCCCCGCGATGTAATCGTTGATCACCTCGTGGAACCGCCGCACCCGGTTTTCCTGCCGTGCCAGATAGGCGTCATCGTGCCCGAGTGAGTGCAGGCCCTGCTGCTGCGTCACGGCCACGTCGAGATCCTGGATGAGGAAGTCGCCCTGCGGGATCTCTGCGCTGTAGGCGTCAAAGTCGCCGCTCTGATGCTCGGCTTCCTTCCACGGGCGCAGTCCATAAAGCGTCGGCACATCCGCGCCCCCGGCCACTTCCGGCGCAAGATACCAGTAGTCGAAGGTTGACCAGTTGGGATCTTCCATGTCCGGTTCGGTGCGGAATACGTGGAGTCCTTCGGGCGTGCCGGTCAGCGTCAGGTTCGGGAAGCAAGTGTGGTGGAACTGGTCGGTCAGCTCGTCATCGGCCAGCTTTTCGAAGTGCTTGTAGCCCCGCTCCGGCCCGAGCTTGCGCCGCGCCTGCTGCAGCGCGAGGCGGCCTTCCTGTGCGCGTCCTTCGAAGTCTGCGGGATCGAGGTCCCACTCCTTGAGCACTTGCGCCCACAGCGGTTTCATCTGCTGCGCGTCCTGATAGCGGCTCGAAGGCTGCAGCTTCTCGATCATGCGATTGTGCCCGGTCGGGTACATTTCGAACACGGTGGTCGAGTAGTGATCGTCGATCATGCCCTCGAACTGCGGGTGGACCGCAGGGATGTGGTAGGCTTCGTTGAAGTTGTCGGAAGCGAACTTCCAGTTGGTGTTGACCCGCAGCGTGCGCCACACCACGCGCTTCCAGCTGGCGAGATCGCGATTTCCGAGCAGCGTGGGGATGGGATCGAGGTATTCCAGCAGCGGCACGGCATTGGGATCGAAGCTGTAGAAGATGAAGCCGCCCCAGGTCTCGCAGGGCACTTCCTTCATGCGCAACTTGCCGCAGGGGGAGCCCTGCGGGAAATCCTCTTCGTCCTGCACCCAGTCCAGCGCGCCGTTTATGTTCCACTTCCAGCCGTGGTAGGGGCAAGTGAAATGCTCGCCCACGCCGCCTTCCTCAACGGTGACAAGGCGGTTGCCACGGTGGCGGCAGACATTGTGGAAGGCGCGGATGCCGCCATCCTTCTGGCGCACCATGATGACCGACTGGCGCATGAAGTTGTGGGTGATGAAATCGCCCGCTTCCTCGAGCTGGCTTTCCCGCCCGCCGACGTGCCACACGCGCTTCCACATGTGCTCCCATTCCAGCGCGGCGAAGTCCTTCGACCAGTAGCGGTCACCGGTGATGGCATCGCCGCGCGGTTCGGGGAACTGCGCGCTGGCGTGGGTGGGGTAGGGGGCATCGACTTCGGGGACCTGGATATAGGTGGCCATGGTAAAGCGCTCCTGTAACCGGCGATCTCCCCGAGCGCCGGATGGGGTTTGTTTTCTTGCTTTTTCTAAGTTACTTTGCGTTATCGAGCGTGCCCGAGAGCGGCATCAGGAAGTCCATGGTGTAGCGCGTGGCCTTCCAGCCTGCTCCGGCGCGACGGACTTCGAAATAGTAGCGACCGTTGACGGTCACGGCGCGGCCGTCCTTGCCCACGCCCATGCCGATCACATAGGCGCGCATCGAAGCGGTATCGCCTTCGTAGCCGGTCAGCGCGAAGTTGGTCAGGTAGTGGGCGTGGTGCTCCATGTTGGCGAAGACGTTGGTGAAGAACTCGCGGATGCCGGCGTGGCCGACCTGCGGGGTCAGGCCAATGCCCGAGAGATCGAACACCGCGTCCTCGGTAAAGACGTCGAGCACCGCGTCGATGTCGCTGACGGTATCGACCGCATGGGCATAGGCGATCATCAGGTCCTGAATCGCCAGGCGATCCTCGATAGGGCAATTCATTGTCGTGTCCTTTCAGATACTTATTATCTTTGTTGGATGTTTCCCCGGGGAAACATCGCTTGGAACATTACGTGAACATATTAATCGAACAGGGGCCGTATCGGGTCGGTCACGCCGTCCCAATCGGCGGCGCCCTGCGCGATGCGGGTGAAGGCGGAGGTCTGGTTATAGTCCTCTTCGACAATCTCGATCATGCAGCCGAGCGCCGGTACCGTGTCGACGTAGCAGAAGCGCATCGCGCCGAACTTGCCGTCGATGGCCACGGCAAAGCCCTGGTCGACATAGCGCTGGCGGCAGGCATCGTAGTCGGCGGTGTAAATGCAGAAATGGTGGAAGCCGGTCTGGCCCTTGGCGATGGTATCGCGATAGGCGCTGGGGCGGTCGCAGTGCTGCTGGATCAGTTCGATCTGCACGCCGCCGGACTGGGCGAGGGCAACGGAGAAGTCGATGCCTTCGGAAGGTGCGCCCCGATAGGTCGCCTCGGCCAGTTCGATGTGCGGGACCATGAAGAACGGCCCGATTCCGGTTGCCGCGATCCACGCCTTTGCCGCCTCTTCCACGTCCTCGACGATGAAGGCTGCCTGCATGACGTGCGGGCCGGTTTGGCCGGGGGTGATGGTGATGTTGCTCATTCCTTGTCCCTCTCCAAGGCGCAAAACCTTCCTGCTCCCCCGCGCAGGCGGGGGGCCTCAGTCGTTTTACGCTGTCGTTCCGTAGCAACACCGGGGCCCCCGCCTGCGCGGGAGCGCCAGTGATCAGATCACTCCCGCGCTGCCGTCGGATGCCCCAGCACCATGTCGTTCAGCTTTTCATGGAACCGCTGGACGCGCTTTTCCTGGCCCGGCAGCAGGCAGCCCTTGAAGCCGCGCGAATTGAGGCCCTGCTGCTGCGTGGTGCCGATCGACAGGTCCTGATCCGCAACAAAGCCCAATGAAACGCCGTCGCCATAGACCGAATGGCGCGCGATCGCGTCGTGCCGGAGGGGCGCAGGGCCGACGGGCGTGACGACTTCGGCCATCTTCGCGTTGGGCGGATAGAGGCACCAGTGCTGGAACACGCACTTTTCGGGGTCCGTCGGGTGCGGTTCGGTGCGCAGGATCTGGCACTGTTCGGGCGACATCGTGATCGTCAGGTTCGGGAACAGCGTGCAGTGGAAGTAGTCCACCAGCTGCTGGTCGGTCATCGACGAGTAGTCGTAGCCCGCGTCGGCCCCGCGCTCGCGCTTGGCCTTGATCACGGCCTCGCGGATGTCGGCGGTGCGGCCACGGTATTCCTTGGGATCGATGCCCCAGGCTTCCGCGGCTTCGTAGAGGCCCGGCGGCACGTCGCCGCTCACGTAGTCCTTGCGGCTGGTGGCCTGGTGGCCGATCATCCACATCGCGTTGTGGCCGTTCTCGTACATCTCGAACACGGTGGTCGGCAGGCCATCGTTGATGAAGGTGGCAAGTTCGGGGTGGATCGTCGGGAGGTGGTAGCTCTCGTTGAAGTTGTCGCGGATGATCTTCCAGTTGAAGTCGCAGTCCGCCGAGACATTGAGCACGCGCACCCAGTTGTCGAGCTTGTAGCCGGCGAGCCGCTCGGTATAGGGCCACAACCATTCGTGCAGAGGGGCGACGTCATCGTCCATGCACCAGAACACGAACGGGCCCCAGGTGTCGCAGCGCAGTTCGGACAGGGTAACCTTGCCGCATGGGTTGCCGCCGGCAAAGTCGTCCGGGTCCTGCACGTGGACCAGCGTGCCATCGGGATCGAACTGCCAACCGTGATAGCCGCAGGTCAGGCGCGGGGCGGAACCGACATCGCCCAGCACCAGGCGGTTACCGCGATGGGGGCAGGTGTTGTAGAACGCCTTTACGGAACCGTCGGCCTGTTTGACCATGACGACCGATTCCTTGCCGAAGTTGTGGCGGATGAAATCGCCCTCTTCCTCAAGATCGGCCAGCACGCCGCCAAGGTGCCAGACCTTGGGCCAGAGGTGCTTGTTCTCCAGCTCCATCCATTCACGGGTGATGTAGCGATCAGCGGTGATCGTGTCGCCGCGCACGGCAACGTCGAACTCCGGGGAATAGCGGGAAATCTTGTCCTGAGCGGTCATTTCGGCGTCCTCTGATACTGTCTCAGACCGGCCAGTCTCGGGTCTGGCTGAAGTCCGTTCCGCGCCGTCCCGGCCGGACCAGCGGATTGCCTTCAAGGAATCCGTCGGCTGCCGGGTCGGTACGCGCCCAGTCCACTATTTCGCGGCGGCGACTGATACGCCACTCCCCATTCTTGCAGGTATACTCGTCGACATAGCGTCCGGCGACGACGAGGTCCTTGGGCTCGCCGTCCTCGCGGATGCGGTGCCAGGCGTAGAAGTAGACTTCGCCGCTGGCCTCGTCGCCCCGCACGCTGATCTGTGCCTGCCCGATGATGTGCTGGCTGCCATCGAGATCGGCGAGGAACCCTTGCGCGAAGCTGACAAACTCGTCGGCGCTGCCCTGCATGAGCCCGCAATCGACCCAGGCGTCATCATGGAAGGCGCTGCGGTGCAGTTCGGGGTCCAAACGGTCCTGCCCGCGCATGTAGCGGCACAGCGCATCATGGATGTCGCGGCGGGCGCAGAGGTCGCGCAACTGGGCTTCGATGTCAAAGGCCATCAGGCTTCGCCCGCCAGATACTTGTCGACGACCATCTGGAAGTGGCGGATGCGCGATTCCTGATAGTTGCCGAGCTGCTGAACGCCTGTCGCGCTGGCGCGGAAGCCCTGCTGCTGGGCGCGCAGGTTGTCGGTGTCCTGATCGTAGACGTGGCCCATGGCGGGATCGAAGCCGGGAGCGGTGGCGTAGCTCTGGTCCTCGGCGACGTGGAAGGGCTCGGCCGGTTCCGGCGCCGGCCCACCTTCGGGATTTGGGCGCAGGAACAGGATTTCGAACAGGGTGCGGTTAGGGTCGGTTCCGATCGGGCGGAAGCGATAGACCATCGGCAGCGACAGGCCCGGGAACAGCACCATGTTGGGGAAGACATGGTATTCGATGGTGTCGATCATCTCGCTGTCCGAGACCTTCGACAGATCGCAGCCATAGGCCTCGCCCATGACCTTGCGCAGATGGCGGGCCATCACGGTTCGGGCGGTTTCCCCGGGGCCGACGGTGAGGCCCTCGCCACGGGAATCCTTGTCGCCAAGGATCATCGTGGCGAGGAGCTCTTCCTCGCTGAGGGGGGTGGCGAGGTGCGGGGAGTTGACGCCGCTGGCGGCATAGAACCGGGTCACGTGGTCCGAATGGCAATCGTACTGCACGTTGGCATCGCCCACGCCCTTCAGCAGCTGGGGATGGGTTTCGAGCACGTGGTAGGATTCGAGGAAGGCTTCCTGCGCGGTCTTCCAGTTGCAGGGCAATTCCTTCGCCACGTGAACCGCGACGTGGCGCCGGGCGATGTCCCAGTCCTTGAAGTGCTCGGGCAGGGGGGCGAGGTATTCCTCGAGGCTCTCACCGCCTAATTGGGGACCCTCGGCGCTCGGATTGATGAAGATGAACCCGCCCCAATGGCCGACGCGCGCTTCGGGGAGGTTGGCCATCTTCGGATCGATATGCCTGAAGTCCCAGGCGCAGGGCACGGAAGCGAGCGTACCGTCGTTGTTCCACGTCCAGCCGTGGTAGGGGCAGCGCAAGTTGTCGCCCGAGCCGACGCCTTCGCCACGCTTGAACTTGGTCGAGCGGTGGAGGCAGGAGTTGACGAAGGCGCGGACCGACATGTCGTCCTGCCGGACGACGACCCAGGAGAGGTGGGCGACTTCGTAGGTGTAGTAGTCGCCCGGCTCGGGGATGTGGTCCTCGCGGCAGACCCACTGCCAGGTGCGCTTCCAGATGCGCTCGATCTCGGACTCGAAGATCGACTGGTCGAAGTAGCGGTTCACGCTGACCGGTTCGCTGCCGAGATAGACAGGCTCTTCCATGGTCAGCACGGCGGGCGGGGGAAGCGCATCGGCCGCAACGATCTGCTGGACGCTCGGGGCGTCCGGGCAGCGGATTGCGGCGAGGTCATCCGCAACGGCGGGCTCGGGCAGTCCGTGGGGGTTGATCGCGTCCAGCATCAGGCTCTCCGGGACTGCCTTCATTAAAACCGGCAGTGTTGCCTGTTTTATGGACGCAGGCGCGAGTCGGCTCAACCTAGCGGTTGCGCTAGGTTCGGGCGTGGATGCACAGAAAGCGGGACCCCGGGTCGTTGCCCGGGGTGACGATCAACGCAGGACGGTCTTGCGGTTCAAGGAGTCCAGACCAGCTCTACCCGCCGCAGCGCGCCGACGATGCCGGGGACGGGGGACAGGTCGGAGCCTTCGCCCAGAGCGAATTCGGGGATGCGCTTCAGCCATTCCTCAAGCGTGATCGCCACTTCCTTGCGGGCGAGTTCCTGCCCCGGGCACATGTGCGGGCCGGAGCCGAAGGCTGAGTGGCGGGCGCGCTTGCGGGCGGGGTCGATGGCCAGGGGATCGGGATTGACGCGCGGGTCAAGCCCGTGGACTTGCGTGGGGATGGCGATCATGTCGCCCGCCTTCAGGGCGACACCATGGAAATCGGCGATGTCATGGCGCACTTCGCGGGCGATCGAGACGAGGCCGAAGCGGCGGAACAGTTCGTGGACGACCGGCGCGATATCGCTGCCGCGCTGCTTCAGATCGGCGCGCAGGGCCGGGTTTTCCGCCAGCTCGCGCATGATGAACCCGAGCACGTTGACGACAGTGTCAAGCCCCGCGATCAGCACCTGCGTGACGATGGACAGGGCCTCGTCGCGGCTCAGCGTGCGGCCTTCGCCAAGATCGGCATGGAGCATGGCGCTGATCATGTCCTCGCCGGGACGTTCGCGCCGGGCATCCACCAGAGGGCCGACATAGTCGAAGAACACCGCCTTGGCCTCGTCAAAGGTCATGTCCATGCCCGGCCTTGTCATGCATTCGGCCCAGTGGCGGATCTTCGGAGCTTCTGCCGCATCGATGCCGACCAGTGCCATGAATACCCGGATCGGGAACTGTTCGGCATAGTCCGCGGTGAAGTTGCAGTGGCCCTTGTGCGCGAAGCTGTCGATCAGGTCGATGGCGGTCTGGCGGATGCTTTCGGACAGGCCGCGAATGGCGCCGGGATTGAGATGGGCGTTGAGCAGCTGGCGATAGGGGCGATGTTCGGGCGGATCGATGGTGGTGGGAATGAGGCCGTGCATCTCGCCCACCGACTTTGGCAGGACAATCACACGTGAGGAGAAGCGTTCGGGATCGGACTGGACTTCCTGCAGGGCCTCGCCGCCCAGCGCAATCCAGTGGCCTTCGTTACGCGGCGTCCAGACGACGGCAGGATTGTCGGCAGAAAGCGCAGACCAGGCCCGATGGAAGCCTTGGGCTTCAAGCCCGGGCGGCAGATAGATGTCGATATCGACCACACGATCTGCGGGGACGTGCGACGGGCGCTGCATGACCTGATCCTCTCCTGATCCTTTTGCGATGATCATGCGGGACAGCAGGCCCTGGCGCGCTTGGCGTTTTGGATAGGTCGAGGAGGCCTGAACCTAGTGCGGTGCTCCGGGGGCGAATGGGAAGCGTTGCTGCTTGTACCACGCAAGGTCGTGCGCGGGCGGTGGTGAACCGGTGGGTAGGGGCAGGTGGTTGAGCGACATCCAGTAGGCGAGGCTGGCATCGCGCCACCAGCGCGCCTCGCGGGCCTGAATGCCGAGGTAGGCGTCAGTCTTGGCCCAACGCTCGGCATCCACGCGCGATTTCAGCGTGGCCCACTGTTTGCGCATGGCTTCAACTTCGGCAACGCCATGATCATAGCGGCGGACCATGGCCGACCACAGCGTCTCTCCACCGGGCATCGGATAGGTCCATGGCAGATGGTGGAACCACAGCAGGAACTGCGGCGGCGTGGTTTCGGGGCGGGCGAGGCGTGCGGCGATGGTCGGGGCATATTGCCCAATGGCGTTGCTGCCGGAAGCCGTGCGGTCAAAGCCGATGCCATCTGAGTCGGCGCGGTGATAGTAGACCGGATTCCATTCGGGCCGCTTGAGATCGGCAATCCACGGGCCGGGGCCATAGTGATGATCGGGGCCGAACAGGTGGGCAAGCCCGAACGGGCCGGTGTAATCGACGACCGCCTCGCGCGAGCGCAGCATCATCGCTGTGACCGTATCGGTGACTTGCGCATCATTGCCGAAGGTCTGCCGCGACCATTCGCGCGCAATTGTCTGCGATGAAAGCTTCGGATCCCAGGCGAGACGACCGAAGGCATACCAGTTGGCCTGATTAAAAGTGCTGCCCGCCCAATCGCGATCGCGGCCGATATTGGCTACGCCAGAGATGGCGCCGAGCGTTGCCGCCACGGTCTGACCCGGGGCCTGGCCGGTTGGCGTATCGAGCGCTTCCTCGAACAGGGGGCCGAGGTAGGCGAGGTGCGTGGCAAAGCCGAGGTATTCCTTGGTGATCTGGAATTCCGCAGCCAGTCTTGTACGCGGCATGGCGCCGAATAGCGGGTGTACAGGTTCGCGCGGCTGGAAATCGATCGGGCCGTTCTTGACCTGAACGATGACGTTATCCGCTAATTTGCCGTCGAGCGGTCGGAATTCGCTGTAAGCCTGCTTGGCGCGGTCGGTCGGGTCAGTATCGGC
Organism: Novosphingobium sp. GW835-FHT14H07; assembly: GCF_058793515.1. Taxonomy (NCBI): domain Bacteria; kingdom Pseudomonadati; phylum Pseudomonadota; class Alphaproteobacteria; order Sphingomonadales; family Sphingomonadaceae; genus Novosphingobium; species Novosphingobium sp. GW835-FHT14H07. Next base: position 56,709 of record NZ_JBXAFX010000015.1, on the reverse strand, counting down.
ATAGACGAAGGCGCGCCACACGACGGTTCCGCCGTGGGGACGCAGCGCGGCGGCGAGCATGTTGGCACCATCGGCGTGGCTGGCGCCATAATCACGCGGGCCGGGCTGGCCTTCGCTGTTGGCCTTGACCAGAAAGCCACCGAAATCGGGGATCAAGCGGTAGATCTCGTCGGCCTTGGCCTGCCACCACGCAGCGACCGCCGGATCGCGCGGATCGGCAGTCTTGAGGCCGCTAAGTTCGATCGGCGCGGAAAAGCGCGCCGTGAGATAGACCCGGATGCCCCATGGGCGGAACACGTCAGCTAGCGCGGCGGCCTTGGCGAGATAGGGCGCGGTGAGGCTTTCGGCCTTGGCATTGACGTTGTTGAGCACGGTGCCGTTGATGCCGATCGAGGCGTTGGCGCGGGCGTAATCATCATAGCGCGGGTCCTTGAAGTCAGGCAGGGTCCACCAGTCCCACAAGGATTGCCCGGCGTAGCCGCGTTCGACCGAACCATCGAGGTTGTCCCAGTGGTTGAGCAGGCGCAGCGGAATTGCGGGGGCAGACGCGATGTTGATGGCTGCGGTCGATTCGCCCGCGCGCACATGGCGCAGCAGGGCAAAAGCGCCGTAGAGCACGGCGACATCGCTGTTGCCGGTCACAAGGATGACGGGACGGTTGCCGATCTTGACTTCGCGAATCAGATAGCCTTCATGGCCGAGCGCCCGCGTATCGAGATCAAGCATGGCGAGATGCGGGGCGTTGCTGGTGGCCAGCATCACGGCGGCTGGCAGGTGAGGCAGGCTGCGGCGCAATTCGGCAGCGGCGCGGTCAATGGTGGGGGAGCGGCGGGGGACTTCTATTTCTGCCCCGGTCGCTGTGTCTGCGGCGGGGCCGAGCCAGAGGCCGTAGCCGTCGTCGGCCCGCGCCGGGTACGTTGCAAGGCACGCCAAGGTTGCCATCACGAGGGCGATTGCTGCACGCAGGCGTGTCATTTCCCGATCCTCTCTGCAGGGGTTTCCGGCCCGATTTATGATAGCGGTATCAGTGTGTCGGATCTGATGCAAATGCCTGGGGGCTCCGGGCCGCCCTTGCCAAACCTGCAATGCTGAAAATCAGGTCAGGCGCTCTTGATCTTGCGTCGCCGACCATCTAAGGTAGCGCTATCAGACTATGGGATGCCGGGGGATGTTTTGATGGGTTTGGGCCTCACGGCTTGCCTGCCACGCGACTATGCAGATGGCGTTTTCATCGGTCGGGCCGAAGCGCCTGACGGGCCGCATGTCATCGTTTTGCGCGATGGCCGCATCCTCGACATCACGCAGACGGCCAGTTCCGTGTCGGGCGCGATTGCGCGCCGCACTTTCGCGGGGGGAAGCGATCTCGGTGCCATTGAGGATGGCTTGCCCGAGGGGTGGTCCCTGCTTTCGCCGATAGACTTGCAGTGCGTCAAGGCCTGTGGCGTGACCTTTGCTGTTAGCGCTATCGAAAGGGTGATCGAGGAGCGTGCGCGTGGCGATGCCGCCGCTGCGGCCAGTATCCGCCAAGGTCTGGAAGATACGGTGGGTGCCGGAATCCGCGCCGTCGTGCCCGGCAGCGAGGAGGCAATGGCGCTCAAGGCGGCGCTGATTGCGCAGGGCATGTGGTCGCAATATCTCGAAGTCGCGATCGGGCCGGATGCCGAAGTCTTCTCGAAATCGCCGGTGCTGTCGACCGTTGGGCACGGAGCGCTGATCGGCGTGCGATCGGATTCGAGCTGGAACAATCCTGAGCCTGAAGTGGTGCTGGTGTGCGATGGCGCTGGTGAAGTTGTCGGCGCGACGCTGGGCAACGATGTGAACCTGCGCGACTTCGAAGGGCGATCTGCGCTGTTGCTGTCGAAGGCGAAGGACAACACGGCGTCCTGCGCGATCGGGCCGTTCATCCGCCTGTTCGACGAGGGCTTCGGCATCGAGGACGTGCGCGCCGCTGAAGTGGAACTGGTGGTCGAGGGCACCGACAACTTCCGCATGGAAGGCACCAACCGCATGACCGAGATCAGCCGCGATCCGCTGGAACTGGTCCGCCAGACGATGAGCGAGCACAGCTATCCCGATGGCTTCGTGCTGTTCTGCGGCACGCTGTTTGCCCCGGTGCAGGACCGCGACGAGCCGGGCGGCGGCTTTACCCACAAGGTGGGCGATGTGGTGACGATCCGTTCCGATCGGCTCGGCGCGCTGAGCAACACCGTCACGACATCGCGCGATGCGCCCAAGTGGACGATGGGCATTGGCGCATTCATACGCAATCTGGCCGCGCGCGGCCTGGTGGAGAAGATCTGAATGGCCGCGCATACCCTTGCCAATCACGCTGCGGGCCAGCAGGCAGAGCCGCGGCTGATGGCGGCGCAGTACCCCAGCTTGCGCGACAAGCGCGTGATCGTGACCGGCGGTGCGAGCGGCATCGGCGAGGGGATCGTGGAGGCCTTTGCCCTGCAGGGCGCGCAAGTGGGCTTCATCGACATACAGGAAGATCCCGCAAGGGAACTCATCGCGCGGCTGGGCTCGGCGCACCACGTTCCGGTGCTGAAGGTGCAGGACGTATCGGATGTCGAAGGACTGGGCGCGGCGATGACAGCGCTGGTTGACGAACTCGGCGGTTGCGACGTTCTGGTAAACAACGCCGCCAGTGACGACCGGCACGTGCTCGACGATATCACCCCGGCCTATTGGGACGAGCGGCTGGCGGTGAACCTGAAGCACAAGTTCTTTGCCTCGCAGGCAGTGTGGCCGGACATGAAGGCCAATGGCGGGGGGGTGATCCTCAACCTCGGGTCGATCTCGTGGCACCTAGGGCTGGATGAACTGGCGCTCTACCAGATTGCCAAGGCCGGTGTGGAAGGCTTGACCCGCAGCCTGGCGCGCGAGCTTGGGCCCTATAACATCCGCGTGAACACCATCATTCCCGGCAACGTGCAGACCGAGCGGCAGATGCGCTGGTACACGCCGGAAGGCGAAGCGGAAATCGTTTCGGCGCAATGCCTCAAGGGCCGGCTCCAGCCGGTTGACATCGCCGCCATGGCCCTGTTCCTTGCCTCTGACGATGCGCGGTTCTGCACCGGGCACGAATACTGGGTCGACGGGGGATGGCGGTGATGGTGGCTGTGCGGCGGGTTCTGGAGCTTGGCTGCACGCTGGGCGAAGGGCCGGTGTGGGACGCGGCGCGAGAGTGCCTGTGGTTCGTGGACATCAAGAACAGGCGCATCCACAGCTTCGATCCGGCTACCGGGAGGCACGAAAGTTTCGGCGTGCATGAGCAGGTCGGCTGGGTGGTGCCTGCCATCGGTGGCAAGCTGCTGGCGGGGATGAAGGACGGGTTGCACCTGTTCGATCCGGCGCTGGGCACGAGCGTGCACGTGGCGGATGTTCCGGGGGAGCCTGAGGGCAACCGCCTCAACGATGCCTGCGTCGACTTGCAGGGCCGCGTCTGGTTCGGTTCGATGGATGACGGCGAGGAAGCGCCGAGCGGCCGCTTTTACCGCGCCCATGTCCGCGAAGTGGTGGCGCAAGGGCCGGACGGGGTGTGCATCACCAATGGTCCGGCGGTATCGCCCGACGGGACGAAGCTCTATTTCACCGATACGCTCGCCCGGACAATTCATGTGGCGGACCTGGCCCAAGACGGCAGCATCGGGGCAGCGCGGGTCTTTGCGCAAGTGTCCGACGATTTCCCCGAGGCTTATGCCGATGGGCCGGTGTGCGATGCGGAAGGGTGTGTCTGGACCGGGTTGTGGAACGGCTGGGGCGTGGCGCGCTATTCGCCCGAGGGCAAGCTGCTGCAGAAGGTTGACCTGCCCGTCGCCAATGTGACGAAGCTGGCATTCGGCGGCGCGGACTTGAAGACCGCCTTCGTGACGACCGCGCGCAAAGGTCTGGACAGCGAGGCACTGGCCGCGCAGCCCATGGCGGGCGACCTGTTCGCGTTTGATGTGGCAGTGCCGGGCTTTGCCGCCCCGCTCGCGGAGTTCAGGGCGTGATGCGGCCATTGCTGGTGGTGCTGGCCGCGGGCGTCTCCGCACCAGCGATGGCCGCACCCGCGCTGGAGTTGGGCGCGGTGTGGAGCGATCATGCGGTGATCCAGCGCGATCGGCCGGTGGTGGTCGAAGGGCGTGCAGCGGCAGGCGCGGTCGTATCGGGAACTCTGGGTTCCGAGCAGGCCGAAGCCAGGGCCGGGGCTGACGGTGCCTTTGCGCTGAACTTCCCGGCGCGCAAGGCTTCGGCGGAATCGATCGACCTCAAGGTAACTTCAGGTTCCGAGTCCGTGACTGTTGCCGACCTGCTCGTCGGGGATGTGTGGCTGTGTTCGGGCCAGTCCAACATGGAGTTCCAGCTTTCTCGCGCGCTGAACGGTGGCATGGAAGTGGCGATGTCCGCCGATCCTGCACTGCGCCTGCTGCAGGTGCCAAAGGCGATGTCCTACCTGCCCGAGCGCGAATTCGGCAAGGTGACGCGCTGGGCGGTTTCGGGTCCGGAGACGAGCGGCGGCTTCTCTGCGGTGTGCTGGTTCATGGCGCGTGAATTGCGCCGTGCGCGCGGCGTGCCGATTGGCGCAATTCACGCCAGTTGGGGTGGATCGAAGGTGACCCCATGGCTCGACCCTGCAGCCGGGGCCGAGATCGGCGGCGCGCAGGAGATGGCGCTGCTCGGCCTGTTCGCCAAGGACAAGCTGGCGGCCGTCACGCAGTTCGCGCCGCGCTGGACGGCATGGTACGGGGGCGAGAGCGGCGGTAGCACTCCGTGGACAAAGCCCGATGCCCTGCAGTGGCAGCCGGTTCCATCCATCAAGGGCTGGCTGGCCTGGGACGCTACGCCTCTTGCTGCCAAGCCGACAGGCACGGTGTGGATGCGGCGGCAAGTGACGCTGACCGCAGCGCAAGCCAAGGCGGGCGTTACGCTGGCGCTGGGCGTGCTCGATGACATGGACATGACCTTCGTCAACGGCCATGCGGTGGGCAATACCTTCGGCTGGGACGAGGAGCGCGCCTATGCGGTGCCGCCCAGGTTCCTGAAGTCCGGCGTGAACGAGATCATGGTCGCGGTGACCAACACTTATGGCAACGGCGGCTTTGCCAGCGCCCCGGACCGGTTGTTCCTGACGCAGGCGGGGGGCGAGAAGCTGCCGCTGGGCGAGGGCTGGCGCTATGCCATCGCGCCGACCAGGACCTATCCGCCGCGTGCACCGTGGGATGCCAATGCCGGCATCGGGCTGATGCACAATCGCATGATCGCGCCGCTGGGACACTTCGCGATGGATGGCGCGGCCTGGTACCAGGGCGAGAGCGATGTCGACACGGCGGACTACGCGCGCCGGATGAAGGGACTGATTGCCGGATGGCGCGCGCGGTTCGGACCGGAGCTGAAGGTCGGCATCGTGCAGCTTGCCAATTATGGTCCCGCTTCGGACAAGCCGGTCGAAAGCGGCTGGGCGCAAACGCGCAACGTGCAGCGGCAGATCGTTGTCGACGATCCGAAGGCGTTCCTTGCGACGGCCATCGATCTTGGGGAGCGGACCGACATTCATCCGGCCAACAAGCTGCTGGTGGCGCAGCGGCTGGCGATGGGCGCACAAGGCAAGGCCTTGCCGATGCCACTTGCGGCGAAGGCGGAAGGCAGCACGGTGCGGGTTTCCTTCAGCGGCATCGAGGGCGGGCTTCACGCCTGGAGTTCCGACACCGCGATCGGGTTCGAACTGTGCGACGCCGCTGGCGCCTGCCGGTTCGCACCGGGCCGCGTTGATGGCGATGCGGTGGTCCTGGCCACCGATGGCAAGCCGGCGGCGAAAGTTCGCTACGGCTGGGCCGATAACCCGGTGGTCAATCTGTTCGACGGGCGCGCGCAGGCCGTGCCGGGGTTTGCGCTGGACGTGGTGCGCTGATCAGCCTTGTGGCGGGGCCGCATCGGATTCGCGGCGGACCAGTTCGTAGTCGAGCGTGGCCAGGCGTGGCCTGATCTTTTCCGATGCCCGCTCGGCACGGATTTCCTGTGCCAGAAGATCAAGCGCAGTTTCCGCCATCTGGCGGATCGGCTGGCGGATCGTGGTCAATTCCGGCCAGATGTTCGAGGCAAAGGCGGTATCGTCGAATCCGCAGACGGTAAGGTCGTGCGGAACTTCGAGATCGTTGCGATGGGCAGCGGCGACGCAGCCTGCGGCCATGTCATCGTTCGAGGCGAAGATTGCGGTGGGGCGGGATGGCAGGGCGAGCATGTTCATCGCCGCATCAAGGCCGGAACGATAGGTGAAGTGACCCTGCTGCACGAGCGCCGGATCAACAGTGGCGCCGCTTTCGGCCATGGCATCGCGGAATCCGGCGAGGCGCAGGGCGCTGGCGGATTGCTGCGGGTTGCCGATGATGAAGCCGATCCGCTTGTGGCCGAGGCCGAGGATGTGCTTCGTCATGTCGTAGGCGGCCTGATAATCGTCGATCATGACGACGCCGTGGTGCGCCTCGGCCTGCCCCGGTCCGATCAGCACCGCATGCGTTCCCGCTCGGCGGAGACGGGCCAGCAGGGCGGTATCGTCGCACAAGGGCGGCGGCAGCAGGAAGCCATCGACCGCACTGTCGACAAGACGCGCGATCATCTTCGACTGATCGGTCTCGGGCTCGCAGCGTTCGACCATGAGGTGGGCATCGAGACGGGTTGCAGCGTCCATGCAACCGATCAGCAGCTCGCTCAGATAGGAGGCTGAAGGGTTGGCGTAGAGCAGGGCGATGCGCAGTTGCGAGGCACCGGCGAGACTGCGCGCGGCGCGGTTGGGAGCGTAATTGAGCTGCTTTATTGCCGCTTCAACCGCGAGACGCGTCTCCTCTCGCACGCCGGAACCGCCATTGACGACACGGCTGACCGTCATCGGCGAGCATTGCGCGAGGCGCGCCACATCGTTGACCGTGGGACGTCCGGCGCTGCGGCGGGACTTGGTATCATTCATGTTCTGCAGGCTCCCGTTGCGTGAAGTCCTGACGCTGCAACATCCCCTTTGCAAGCGGGTTTGTGAATAAAGCAGACTTAAACGCAATTGGCGCTTGCATGCTGCTCGGCTTCGGATACAAAGGTAGCGCTATCAAATGAACGGTGGCCGCGCCAGGCGACTGGCCGGGATAACTGGTGAGAACGTAAACAGGGCCGTCGACGCTGTGCATCGCGCATGGCAATGTCCGGGCCAGTTCAACGAGTTGGGAGAGGGAAATGGCTGCAGTGCAGCAGGACCGGGTCAACATGGCGCTTGTCGGCGCAATCGTCTCGGTGGCGACAATCGGCGGATTGCTGTTCGGGTACGACAGCGGCGCGGTGAACGGGACGCAGGCCGGCCTCAAGGCGGCTTTCGCGCTCGACGACAATGGCCTTGGCTTTACCGTTGGCTCGTTGCTCGTCGGCTGTGCTGCCGGCGCGTTCACGGCAGGCCGTCTGGCCGACCGCTTCGGGCGCAAGCGCATCATGGTGCTGGCGGCGATCCTGTTCCTGGTCGGTGCGCTGGTGCAGGGGCTGACGGGCAATCACGCGCTGTTCGTGGTGTTCCGCTTCCTCGGCGGCATGGCGGTGGGCGCGGCCAGCGTGCTGTCCCCGGCCTATATCTCCGAGGTTGCCCCTGCTGCGATTCGCGGCCGACTGACGAGTGTGCAGCAGGTGATGATAATCACCGGCCTCACCGCGGCCTTCGTCGTCAACTATGTGCTGGCGCAGCAGGCCGGGGATTCGCTCGGCGAGCTGGCGGGCGTTCCGGCGTGGCGCTGGATGTACCTGGCGCAGGCGGTGCCGGCGGTGGTGTTCCTTGTGGCCTTGCAGTTCATCCCGGAAAGCCCGCGCTATCTGGTGAGCAGTGGCCGCGCCGATGACGCCAAGGCCGTGCTGACGCGCATTTTCGGCGAGACCGAAGCGAGCCGCAAGGTCGAGGAAATCCGCGCCTCGTTCGCGACCGATCACCGCCCGCGCCTTGCAGATGTGCTTGCGCCCGGCACGGTGCTGCGCCCAATCGTGTGGGCTGGCCTGATCATTGCCGTGTTCCAGCAGTTCGTCGGCATCAACGTGATCTTCTATTACGGCGAGACGCTGTGGAAGCTGGCGGGCGTATCTGAAAAAGCCGCGCTCGAACGCAACATCATCTCGGGCGTGGTCTCGATCGCGGCTTGCTTCATCACGATGGCGCTGGTCGACAAGGTGGGGCGCAAGCCGCTCCTGCTGGTCGGTTCCGCCGGCATGACGCTGGCGCTGGGCGCGATGAGCTGGGCGTTCTCGCAAGGGACGCTGGATGCGGCCGGGGCACTGCAGATGGACCCGTCGCTGGGCATGATCGCGGTGATTGCAGCCAACATCTACGTGATCTTCTTCAACGTCAGCTGGGGCCCGGTGATGTGGGTCATGCTGGGCGAGATGTTCCCCAACCAGCTGCGCGGATCGGCCCTGGCCGTATGCGGCCTGGCGCAGTGGGGCGCGAACTATGCAGTGGTGCAGAGCTTCCCCGCGATGGCGAGCGGTCTGGGCCTTGCCGAAACTTACGTGCTCTACACCGTGAGCGCGGCGGTGAGCTTCTGGCTGGTCAAGGCCTTCCTGCCCGAGACCAAGGGCAAGGAACTGGAGCAGATGGAAGGCTGGGGCGGGCATTGATCCGCCGCAGGTGAAGAATACGACCGGGGGCATGAACGGCCCCCGGCGCAAAGGAGAGCGAATTCGATGAAGCCGATTGCCAAGAAATTTCGGACAGTGCTGCTGGCGGCGACCTTTGCAGCTGGGTTGAGCATGCCTGCCTTGGCAAAGGACGCTGCGGTCGAAGTTGCGATTGATACCGCCACGACCGGCCCGGTGATCGACAAGCATATCTTTGGCCAGTTTGCCGAGCATCTTGGCACCGGGATCTACGGCGGCGTGTGGGTCGGCAAGGATTCGCCCATCCCGAACGTGCGCGGCATCCGCACTGATGTGGTCACTGCCCTCAAGGCGCTCAAGGTGCCCAACGTCCGCTGGCCGGGCGGGTGCTTTGCCGATGAATATCATTGGCGCGACGGCATCGGCCCGGCGGACAAGCGCCGGGTGCAGATCAACACCAACTGGGGAGGCGTGCCGGAATCCAATGCCTTCGGCACCCACGAGTTCATGGACTTTGCCGAGCAGATCGGGTCGGAGGCCTATATCTCGGTGAACATCGGGTCGGGCACGGCGGCGGAAGCTTCGGCCTGGATCGAATACATGACCGCCGAGAAGGACACGACGCTGGCCAAGGAGCGGGCCGCCAATGGGCATCCCGCGCCGTGGAAGGTGCCGATCCTTGGCCTCGGCAACGAGAACTGGGGTTGCGGCGGCGCGATGTCGGCCGACCACTATGTCGAGGAGATGAAGCGCTTCGCCAACTTCACGCGCAATTTCAACCCGGCGCAGCGTGAAGGCGCAGCACGGATGAAGCGCATTGCCGTGGGCTGGGACAGCGACAAGCTCGACTATACCGAGGAAGTGATGAAGGCGTGGAGCACGCACGTCTATTCCTGGGATATCGAAGGCGTCTCGCTGCACAAGTACACCGTCGGCGGTGGCTGGCCGCCGGTGCGTCCGGCAACCGGCTTCGGCAACGATGAATACGCCCTGATGATTGCCGATACGCTTACCATGGACACCCTGCTCAAGAAGCAGAAGGCGATCATGGACAAGTACGATCCAGCCAAGAAGCTGCTGATTGCGGTGGACGAGTGGGGCGCGTGGCTTGCACCGACCCCGGGCAGCAATCCTGGCTTCCTGCAGCAGCAGAACTCGATGCGCGATGGCGTGATCGCGGCGCTCAACCTCAACATCTTTGCGCGCCATGCGGACCGGGTGAAGATCGCCAACATCGCACAGATGATCAACGTGTTGCAGGCGATGATACTGACCGACGGCAGCAAGATGGTGCTGACGCCAACCTATCACGTGTTCAAGATGTACGTGCCGTTCCAGGACGCGCAGTTCGCGCCGGTGAAGTTTGCAGCGGGTGAATACACGGTGGGCGATCGCAAGCTGCCGCGCGTCGATGCCATGGCGGCAAAGGACAAGGACGGGCAGGTGTGGGTCTCGCTCGTCAACGTCGATCCCGATGCGGGCACGAGCGTGACGATCCCCGGCTTCCGCAGCGCCAGCGGCGAAGTGCTGACCGCGCCGAAGGTGGACAGCGTCAACACCTTCGCCGCGCCATCGGTCGTCGCGCCAAAGGCGATCAGCGGCAAGGCAGCGGGCGGTGGCGTGACGATCGCCCTGCCGCCGCGCTCGGTGACCGTGGTGAAGGTTTCGAAGTGATCTGAAGAAGTGCCCTGCGGCGGTCTCTATCCTCCCTCCTGAGGCTGCTGCAATACCTGAACGGCCCGGAAGGCAATGCGCTTTCCGGGCCGATTTTTGTTTGCTTGGGGGTGCGGGAAGGGGCAGCGGGGCCCCGGGGCAGGCTGTATAGTAAGGCCCGGTGTGACGGGCCTTGAGCGGTTATGGCGCCAATTTTTGCATCCGAGCCCCGTTCCTGCTGATTGGAGGGGAAGGCTGGCGGACTGGCCGTTGGTGCAGACTGGCGGCTTTTGGGCATTTGCGACCAAAAGCGGACTGTCAGGACACGACGCCATTGCGGACGTTCAGCCCTAGCGGTTTTTCGGCCACCACCAAAACCTGAAGATAGTGTCGCTCGCGCCGAAGCTCACTCCAAAGTCAGCGCGATTGGCTGATACATCTCTCACAGCTTCCGAGAGATTGGAGATATCTTCCGGTCTGAGGGGCATTGCAAAAATCTCGGCTGAAAGGCCGATCGACCCGGTTCCTTCTAGGTCATTGCCAAGGCGGAGTTTTGCGGGGACTTCAAGGCGAAGGTCGTGACCGCCGAAAATGTTATCTGCCCCAACCACTCGGGGATCCGTCACCCTGATAGTCCGATGAGCGGGTTCTGTCGCACTGGAAAGAATAGAACACAACTCGATCAGGCTGGCACAGCCCATTGCATCTGCTGTGAAGTGCCAATCGTCATACATCCTGCGGGCTTTCCGGTAACGCCAAAGGCTAACCCGCCCGTCCTGCCGCCATGACCCGAGTGCTTGATCCATTCGCGTATGCTAGTCCGAAATCAACCCTTTTCCACCCCATTCCAGCCCTTCACTGCCCCGTCAGCGCGTCATGATAGCGGTCGTCACTGCGGATATTCCCGGCGGCCTAGCCTAAGTCACAGGGGGGCTTGGCGGGGATTCTTGACCTTGGTCAAACGACGGGCGCCTCTGGCATGACATTTTCCCGCTATCACCAGGATGGAGAGGAAAGACATGGCAGACCGCGATCCCGGCGCGTTCGAACAGGCCCGATGCCCCGGCACCAGCTGGGAGGACATTCTGGCTGCCGACGAAGTGCAGCCCCCCGCTTTCATGGGCGAAGACCGTTCGCAGTATCTCGGTTCCGAGCCGATCGATGCGGCGCGGTATTACAGCCCCGAATTCTTCCGCGCCGAGTGCGAGAAGATGTGGCCCGCGGTGTGGCAGTTCGCCGCGCGCGAGGAGGACCTGCCCGAGCCGGGCGACTATGTGACCTATGACAATGCGGGCCGGTCCTGGCTGATCGTGCGGCAGGAGGATGGCAGCGTGAAGGCGTTTCACAACGTCTGCCTGCATCGCGGCCGCAAGCTCAAGACCGACAGCGGCAGCGCCGAACAGTTCCTCTGCCCGTTCCACGGCTTTTCGTGGAACCCGGACGGGTCCTTACGCAACATTCCCTGCCGCTGGGACTTTGCCCACCTGACGGACCGGAAGATGCAACTGCCCGAAGGCCATGTGGCGCAATGGGGCGGCTATATCTTCATCCGCGAAAATGCCGAAGGGCCGACGATCGAGGAATATCTCGATCCGCTTCCCGAATTCTTCAAGCGCTGGCGGCACGAAGAGTGCGTGACGGTGGCATGGGTGGCCAAGGTCATCCCGGCCAACTGGAAGATCGCGATGGAGGCTTTCATGGAAAGCTACCACGCCTATGTCACCCACCCGCAGCTGATGCCGTTCACCGGCGATGCCAATGCTGCCTATCACGTGCTGGGCCGGCACGTGAACGTGAACTACACCCCGTTCGGCGTGGTCAGCCCGCATATCGAGGCGCAGGCCAGGGCCGAACACTGGCCGCAGCAGCGCATCATCGACGAATTCCGCAAGTACAACGGCCGCAGCGCCGACAACTACGATGCGGACAAGGACAACTATGCGATCACGGTGCCGGAAGGGCGCAGCGCCCGCGCCGCGCTGGGCGCGAAGATGCGCGAGGTTTCGGAAAAGCAGTTCGGCGGAGACTATTCGGGCGTTTCCGAAAGCGAACTGCTTGATGCGCTGGTCTACAACGTGTTCCCCAACTTTGCGCCGTGGGGCGGGTTCATGCCCAACATCGTCTATCGCTGGCGGCCCTGGCCCGATCAGGACAAGTGCCTGATGGAAGTGCGCGTGATCGCCCGGGTTCCGGAGGGACAGCCTAGACCTGCAGGCGTGCCGATGCACTTGCTCGGCGATGACCAGATCTGGGCCGACGCGCCCGAGCTTGGCGTGCTGGGCGCGGTGCTCGATCAGGACAGCGAGAACATGGCGCTGTGCCACGAGGGGCTGAAGGCTTCGAAGAACGGGCGCGTCGAACTCGCCGATTATCAGGAAGTGCGCATCCGCCACATCCACCAGACGCTGGATTCCTATCTGAACGCTTGACGCTGGATGCCCACCCGCTGCGACTAGGTTCGCTGCGCTCTCCAAGTCTCGCGGCCCTCCCGCCTGCGGGAGGGCGAAGAGCGGCGCTGCAACTCCCCTCCCGCAGGCGGGAGGGGGCGGGGGTGGGCATAAGCTACGACAAGGATCTGAATTGAAAGGCTGACCCACATGACCGAACTTTACGACAAGTATGCCCGCGCCGCCGAGCGGATGCTCCATTTCGTCGAGACCAGGACGACCGACATGGCAAGCGGCACGATGCGGGTGCCCGTGGCGGACTACCTCAGCGAGGAGCGCTTCGAGGCGGAGATCGCGCGGATATTCAAGCGGTTGCCGCTGATGCTGGCGCTGACCATCGAGCTGCCGCAGGTGAACGACTACAAGGCGATGGAAGTGATGGGCCTGCCGGTGCTGATCACCCGCGGAAAGGATGGCAAGGCGCGCGCGTTCCTCAACGTGTGCAAGCATCGCGCGATGCATCTGGCCAAAGAGGGCAAGGGCAATTGCAAGGCCTTTGCCTGCCAGTACCACGGCTGGACCTATTCCAACGAGGGCAAGCTGATCGGCATTGCCGAGGCGAGCACCTTCGGAGAGGTGGATCGCTCCACCCTCAACATGACCGAGCTGCCCTGTGACGAGGCGGCGGGTCTGATCTTCGTGATCCTGACACCTGACTTGCCGATCAACGCCATCGAATGGATGGGCGGGATGTATGAGGACTTCGCCGCGCTGCGCCTCGAGACCTGGTACTTCCACAAGGCGCGCACGATGAAGGGGGCCAACTGGAAGGTCGCCTATGACGGCTATCTCGAAGGCTATCACTTCCAGGCCGCGCACACCAACACGGTGGCGACGCGCAGCCCTTCGAACCGCGCCCACTACGAGGGCTTCGGGCCGCATATCCGGCTGGGCTTCCCGCAGAACTCGATCACCCGCCTGGCCGACCTGCCGCGCGAGGAGTGGGGGCGACAGGAGAACAACGGCTATGATTTCATCCGCATGCTCTTTCCGAACATGAGCTTCTTTCTGGCGCCCGAGATGGGCCAGCTGGCGCAGCTGTTCCCCGGGCCGAAGGCAAACCAGAACACCACCGTGATGAACTACATCTTCCCGGTGAAGCCCGAGACCGAGGAAGGCCTCGCCGCGCTGGACCGGATGTGCGACTTCTTCTTCGATGTGGTGGAGGAGGAGGACTACTTCCTTGGCCTGAAAGTGCAGAACGGGCTGGAATCCGGCGCGATGACGCACCAGACCTTCGGCCGGAACGAGCCGGGCAACCAGTTCTTCCACAAGTGGATCGCCTATTACCTCGACGAAAGCGGCAGCACGCCGATGCCGGTGATGAAGGCCTAATCGGCCGGGCGGGTGAGCGCCTGGGACGGCCTGGCGCAACTGGAGCGAACGGGTGAACATCGGTCCGCAGGCTTCAAGGAACTGCGTGGGCTTCATGCCGAGGAACTCGTGCGCCTCGCGGATGAAGTGCGAGTAATCGGTGTAGCCGGCGTCGATGGCGAGCGCGCGTCGGCCCGGCCCGCCCCGGATCAGCGCATGGAGCGAGCGCAGGAAGCGGGCGCGGCGCAGCAGCAGCTTGGGCGCAAAACCGAACGAGCGCAGGCAAAGGCGCTCCAGCTGGCGCAAGGCAATGCCGAGACTGTGCGAGAGCTGGCCGACCGTGCGCAGATTGGGATCGAGCAGGGCCGAGAAGATCCGGGCAATGGTGTCCTCGTCGCGGTGAGGCGTGCCCATCCGGTCGATCAGCCAGGCATCGAAGATTGCGGGGACAGCGGCGGGCGCCGCACTGCGCAGGTGCCGGGCCAGAGCTTCGACATCTTCGCCCAGCACGTCGCGCGCAGGGACGACGCGATCGGCGATCTTGGCAGCAGAGCAGCTGCCGAGGCGCGCCCACCCCAGCGGGGTGATCCCTGCGCCGATGACGGTGCCGGCATCGCTTTGCGACCAGCAGGCCGTGGACGAGGGGCCGAACAGCGCGACATCGGACACGCGCACGGCTTCGCCCTCACCGCAACGGACATGCCAGCGGGTCTGCGGATCAAGCAGAATGCGCAAGTTGAACCAGGCCGGCTGGAACACATCGCTGTGGACCTGCCCTTGCGGCGGCGCGACGGCGTAAAGATGGTAGCCGCTGACCAGCCCTTCGAGCCGGGGGGAGGGCTTCCAGTAATCCATGCGCATGGTCGCCGGCGGATCGGCCCGCGCGCTGCTTTCATCGAATGCCGCGACCTTCATCAACTGCGTTCCTGCCCCTCGCCCAAGCCCTTGACCGGCTTTGGAAAAGGAACGGCCTGAACGGGTTTTAGTGCCGCACCATGGCCCCGCCATCGACCCATACGCCATGGCCGGACATGAAGCGGGCATCGTCGCTGCACAGGAAGGCAATGACGTCGGCGATGTCTTCGGGCTGGCCGAGGCGGCGCAAGGGGGCCTTGTTCTCCCAGAAGGTGCGGAATTCGGGCATCTGGGTAAAGGCCGGCGCGGTCATCGGCGTGGCGATGGCGCCGGGCTGCACGCAGTTCACCGTCACCCCGAACGGGCCGAGTTCCGCCGCGACCGACTTGGTGAAGCCGAGCACCGCGTGCTTCGAGGCGGAATAGGCGCTGAGGCCCTCGTCGCCGTGGCTCGACGTGGTGGAGCCGATGGTGACGATGCGGCCGTTGCCAGCGGCCTTGAGGTGCGGCGTGGCATCGCGCACGAGGCGGAAGACGGCGACGAGGTTCACCTCCATCACGCGCAGGAAATAGGCGTCGTCATGGCCTTCGAGGGGGTGGAACGCGCTGATCCCGGCGCAGGGGACAAGCGTATCGAGCCCGCCCATCGCCGCCACGGCCTGTTCGATCAGGTGGGCATTGGCATCGGGGGCGGTGAGATCGCCTGAGAAATCGACATCGCCCTGCACGTCTGCGGTGAAGACTTGCGCTCCGTCGGCGCGGAGGCGCGCAGCGGTGGCCGCGCCAATGCCCGAGGCTGCGCCGGTGACGATGGCCTTGCGGCCCGTAAGGCGATCAGAGGCCATCGGCGATCTTCAGCACGAGCTTGCCGGTATTGGCGCCCGTGAACAGGCGCATGAAGGCATCGTAGGCGTTTTCGAGGCCCACCTGCACGTCCTCGTCGATGCGCAGGCGGCCTTCGGCCATCCACTGCGCCATGACCGCGCCGCCTTCGGCAAAGCGCGGGGCGTAGTCCATGATGAGGTAACCGTAGAGCGTGGCCTGGTTGGTGAGGATCGACCAGAGGTTGCGCGCGCCGACCTTGGCGGGGGAATTGTATTCGCTGATCAAGCCGCACAGCACGATGCGGGCGTGCTTGGCGAGGTTGAGCAGTTCGGCATCGAACACGTCGCCGCCGACGTTCTCGAACACCACGTCAGCCCCGTTCGGCGCGGCGGCGCCGATTTCGGCGGCGAGCTGTTCGACCGACTTGTTCTTGTAGTCGATGGCGACGTCGAAGCCGTAGTCCTCGATCAGGCGGCGGCACTTTTCGGCACCCCCGGCAATGCCGATCACCCGGCAGCCGAGAATCTTGCCGATCTGACCGACCGCGGAGCCAACCGCCCCTGCGGCGCCCGAAACCAGCAGCGTTTCGCCCGGCTTTGGCTTTGCGACGTCGATCAGGCCGAAATAGGCGGTGAGGCCGACTGCGCCCATTGCCGACAGGAACCGCGATGGCGAATCGACGTGGTCTAAATCAACCTTCATGGTGAATCCGCCTGCGCCATTGACCGAGTAGTCTTCCAGGCCGTTCATGCCCAGAACCCAATCCCCAACGGCGAAGTCGGGCGAGTTGGAGGCGGCGACGACGCCAACCGTCGTCGCTCTGACGGGATCGCCCAGGGGGATCGGCGGCATGTAGCTGGGCGCATCGTCCATCCATCCGCGCTGTGCGGGATCGAGCGAGGCATAGCAGTTGCGCACCACGAAGCCGCCTTCGGGCGCGGAGGGAACGACTTGTTCGACAAGGGAAAAGTCCTCTGGCACCGGCGTGCCGACAGGGCGGCGAGCCAGCAGGAAGCGGCGATTGACGGTCATTGTGATCTCTCCCGGATTCTTGTCCGAACGCTACGGCAAGGATGGATGATGCACTGGCACATGCACCTGTAACAAGTCGCAGTTGGTTCGATGCCCGCAGCGGTGGATGAAGGAGGCGAGCCATCGTCCCTGAGCGGACGAGGTTACCCTTGGAGGGAGGATAGACATGAGAACCACTGCTGCACGGCGCATGCTTGCCGTTGCCATGACCACGACCGCGCTTGGCCTCGCGCTGCCGGCATTCGCCACCGAAGCGGACGAGCCGCAGGCGGTTCAGGCCGACGAAACCACAGCAGCCGATGCAGGCGATACCGGCGCGATCATCGTGACCGCACGCCGCCGCTCGGAAACGCTGCAGAGCACGCCGGTGGCGATCACCGCGGTCAACACCGCTTTCCTTGAAAGCAAGGCTGCCGTGAACATCGGCGACCTGCAGGGCGCGGCTCCGGGCCTGCTCATCACCCAGCAGAATTCGGGCGCGCAGGCGGCCAACATCTCGATCCGCGGCCTGACCTATGCCGATATCGAAAAGTCGCAGACGCCGACCGTGGGCGTGCTGGTCGATGGCGTGGTGATCGGCACCAACACCGGCCAGTTGCAGGATGCGTTCGACATTGCCCAGCTCGAAGTGCTGCGCGGACCGCAGGGCACGCTGTTCGGCGCCAACACCATCGGCGGCGTGATCAACATCCAGCGCACCAAGCCGACGATGAAGCCCGGCCTCAAGGCCGAGGCGACCTTTGCCAAGTTCGGCACGTTCTCGACCAAGATCCTGGCCAACTACGGCAACGAGGAGAGCTGGGGTGTCAAGGCGTGGTACTTCCACAACGAGACCGATGGTTTCTACAAGAACGTCGTGCGCAATGTCGACGCGGGCTGGAGCAATGGCGAGAACTACGGCGCCAGCCTGCTGTTCAAGCCTGTCGGTTCGGGCTTCGATGCGCAGCTGACGGTGGCCCAGGTCGAGCAGGTGTTCGACCCCGTGGTCAGCAACATCACCAACAGCAGCGAAGTGTTCTGCGCGTTCATCCCGGCGCGCGAATGCAACCGCAACACCACGACCGATCTCTACACCACTTTCGGCGACGCCGCTTCGAGCAACTACAAGGCGCCCGAAGCGACGCTGGAAATGAACTATGACGCGGGCGGCGTGAAGCTGACCTCGATCACCGGCTGGCGCAAGAGCACGGAAGCGCAGACGCAGGACTTCGACGGTTCGTCGGTCGACCTCTACTACGTCGATCGCCGCCAGCACTACGAACAGTGGAGCCAGGAGCTGCGCGCTGCGGGCGAGCTTTTCGACGGCTTCGACTATGTCGTCGGCGGCTTCTACTTCAAGTCGGAATACGACCTGACGCAGTGGTCGCGCGTGTTCGGCTTCAGCCCGACCACTCCGCCGACCCTGTTTGACCGCAACGCCCAGCGCGTGGAAGGCAAGACCGAGAGCTACGCCGTGTTCGGCGATTTCAACTGGGCCTTTGCCGAAGGCTTCCGCCTTTCATTCGGTGGCCGTTACAGCCACGACAAGAAGGAGCTGAGCAACGGCTTTGCCGCCAACACGCTGCTTGACCCCGACAACATCGACCTGAGCAAGATCGCACTGGTCGGCAAGGGCAAGGCGAGCTTCAACAAGTTCACGCCCAAGGTCGGCATCGACTGGCGCCCGAACCAGGACCTGATGGTCTATGCCTCGTGGTCGCGCGGTTACCGTTCGGGCGGGTTCAGCCCGCGCGCGGCAACGGCTGCCACCGCCAGCACGCCGTTCCAGCCTGAAACGGTCGACGCCTATGAAGTGGGCGTGAAGCTTTCGGCGTTCGACCGCAAGCTCGAGCTTAACCTTGCCGGCTTCGTGTCGGACTACAAGGACATGCAGCAGAACCTGACCGTTCCGGGCGGCCCCACCGGCAACCAGACGATCACCGGCAACGTGCCGGGCGGCGCGCTGATCAAGGGCATCGAGGCGGACGGCACGCTGCGCGTGACCGAG
The DNA here is from genome assembly GCF_058793515.1 of Novosphingobium sp. GW835-FHT14H07. NCBI lineage: Bacteria > Pseudomonadati > Pseudomonadota > Alphaproteobacteria > Sphingomonadales > Sphingomonadaceae > Novosphingobium > Novosphingobium sp. GW835-FHT14H07. Next base: position 37,999 of record NZ_JBXAFX010000015.1, on the reverse strand, counting down.
AACTTCCGCATCACCGGCTCTATCGCGATCATGGATTCGCACTTCCGCAACTTCGTCACCTGCGGCGCCTATGCGGCAGGGCCGGTGGCGACCAATGCCTGCGGTGCGGGGCTGGTGCCGTTCAACTACTCGGCCAACCGCCTGATCTATGCGCCGGACTTCACCGCGTCGCTGGGCGCGGAATACGTCGCACCGACCGGCTTTGGCGACATCACCACCAATGTCGGCTGGCGCCACATCTCGCCCTATGACGAACAGCTTTCGGCAGCTTCGCTGACGCCGACGCTGAACGGTTCGGGCCAGGCGACGCTGATCACGGTGGGGGGCAACGATCCGCGCGTGCGCACCACCACGCAGGATCTGGTCGATGCGTCGATGACCTTCAACTTCGACCTGAAGGACAGCAAGGCCTACCTGCGCGTGTTCACCCGCAACTTGCTGAACGAGAAGACCACGACCCACGCGTTCACCGTGGCTGGCCTGTGGTCGTTCGGCATGGCGCTTGAACCGCGGACCTACGGCGTGACCGCGGGCTTCAAGTTCTGAGGCCAGCGCATATAACCTGATCCACCTTGCCGGGGGGGCGGGGGAGGGTCGCTTAGGCGACGTTCCTTTCCGTCCCTCCGGTTTTTTATAGGGAGAGTTTCAAATGGGCCGTCTTGCCGGAAAAGTTGCATTGATCACCGGTGGCGCTTCGGTGCCGGGTCTGGGCAGCGCCACCGCGCAGCGCTTTGCCGAGGAAGGAGCCAAAGTGTGGTTGACCGACCGCGACCTGGCAGGGGCCGAAGAGGTGGCCGAAGGCATCCGGGCGGCGGGCGGTGAGGCCCGGGCCCTGCTGCATGACGTGACCAACGAGGCGCAGTGGGACGAAGTTTTCGCCGCCATCGAGGCCGAGGACGGCAAGCTGGACGTGTGCGTCAACAATGCCGGTATCGCGGTGCTGCGCCCGATCGAGGACATGACCAGCGCCGACTGGGCGCTGCAGAACTCGGTCAACCTCGACAGCGTGTTCCAGGGCACCAAGCGCGCGGTGATCCTGATGCGCAAGACCGGGGTGAAGGGCTCGATCATCAACATCTCGTCGGTGGCGGGGCTGATCGGCGTTCCCGCGTGCGGGGCCTATGCCGCGGCGAAGGGTGGCGTGCGCCTGTTTTCAAAGACGATCGCGGTGGAAACCGCCAAGGACGGCATCCGCGTCAATTCGGTCCATCCGGGCATGATCCTGACCAATATTCAGGGTGTGGCGCAGGAAGACAACGCGGCAAACTATGATGCGACGCTGGCGCTGGTGCCGATGGGCTACATGGGTGCGCCGCTGGACATTGCGAACATGAACCTGTTCCTCGCCTCGGACGAGAGCCGCTATGTGACGGGCACGGAACTGGTGGTCGATGGAGGCATGACGGCGCTTTGATTCTGCCGGGCCGATGCGTCCCCGCGCAGGCGGGGACCTCAGTCGGCTTAAGCTGAAGTTCCGTCACATCACCGAGGTCCCCGCCTGCGCGGGGACGCATTGTTTCAGGACGAGGCCACCCAGCGGATCGCGTTCTCAACCAAGCGGCGGTAGTGCGGGTTGTCGTAGGCCGAGGGGCCATCGCCCGGCTGGAGATAGACGAGGCGGCTGTTGAGAGCCTGCCGGGTCCAGCCGACGAGATTGGAGCCGGGCGGGTGATCCCAGCCTTCGCGGCTGAACATTTGGCCTTTGACGGCAAGGTCCGCCGACCAGAAGTGATCGCGATCAAAAGCGGCGCTTGAGCGCAGGAGCGGGGTCACGCCTGCTTCATGGATCTGGCCGAGATAGAGTTCGTCGGTCAGCGTGAAGCTTTCGGGCAGGCCGGCGGTGACGGGATGATCGGCGACGACCGAAATCTCGTGAGTGACATCGTGGCAATAGCCGCTGTCCGCCACGGCGGTCCCGCGCCATTGGCCGGGATGGTAGAAGAACTGCCCGCCCAGCCAATCGTGATATTCGCCCCAGGTCGGCCAGCCTGCCAGCGCGTGATGCAGCGCGACCACGCCCTTGCCCTGTTCGAGCAGGGCGCGAAATCCGGCCTTCAGTTCGGCCGAGGGCTCGCGGTAGAGCGGGGCATTTTCCGGGGCTTCGAAATCGAGGCCGGGCATGTCGTAGAGTACCAGCGCATCGAACCCGCGCATGGCATCGGGGTTCATCAGCAGCGCGGCGGCGGGCTGATCGACCATGGTGGCCGAGATGCCGTCCATGGCCTGAAACATGGCGTCGAAGGCCGTGCGATCGAAGGGATGGCCGCGCACGGCGACGAGGCACTGGAGCGGGGCGCGGTACTTGATGATCGGCATCAGGCGACTTTCACGATGACTTTGCCGATCGCCTGGCCCGAAAGCATGCGGCGATAGGCGACGAGCGTGTTCTCCAGCCCCTGCGTCTCGTCAAGATTGACGGTCAGCGTCCCGGCATCGACCCATTCGCGCAAGACGGGGAGGAACTCTGCGCCGCGATGGAGGAAATCGGGGATGAAGAAGCCTTCGATCCGCAAGCGGCGCATCAGCACCTGATCGAAGCGGGCGGGGCCGGGCAGGGGGGCATCGTTGTCATAAGCCGCGACCATGCCGCAGACGGCGACGCGGCCATAGTGCGCCATGTTGGGCAGGACCGCATCGAGCAGCGGGCCGCCGACGTTGTCGAAATAGGCGTGAACGCCGCCCTCGATCCCGGCAAGGCGCGCGGCAACGTCGTCGCTCTTGTAGTCGATGGCGATATCGACGCCCAGTTGTTCGGTCAGGTAGCGGCACTTGGTCGGTCCGCCAGCGATGCCGACAACCTTCGCGCCGAGATTGCGGCCGACCTGGCAGGCCATCGATCCGGTGGCTCCGGCGGCGGCGGAGACCACCAGCCATTCGCCCGCCTTGATCGCGGCCACTTCCCTGACGCCGACATAGGCCGTCCAGGCGTTCATGCCGAGCGCGCCGAAGTGGTGGCGGATGTCGGCCACGGTATCGTCGACGATTTCGAGGCCGGCAAGGGCAGGGACCATCGTGGCATATTCCGCCCACTGGCCGAAGCCGCGCACCAGTGCGCCAACGGGATAGGCGCCATCGCGGCTTTCGCTGACGTGGCCGAGCACGAGGCCCGCCATCTTCGCGCCCAGCGGCAGGGGCGGCTGATAACCATCGGTGCGCGGGCTCATCCACATGCGGGTGCCCGCGTCCATCGACAGGTAGCCGACCCTTACCCGCACTTCGCCATCGGCCAGCGGCGGCAGGGCTTCGGTCTGCAGGCTGAGCGCGGCTTCGAAGTTTGAGCCTTCAGGGTGACGATCAAGGCGCCAGAAGCGGTTTTCGGTCATGGGAATTCCTCTCAAGGCACAGAGGTGCCGACGCTACGGCAGCGCAGCACCTAGCCAAAGGAAGAGGCTAACGCATTGGCGAGGCGAGCGTTCGTTACAGGAGGCGTAAACGCGCGAGACTAATCACAAAGGGAGGATGCGGTCATGCGCACCATCAAGGGAATTCTTCTCGCCACTTGCGCACTTGGCGTCAGCGCACCGGTCATGGCGCAGGATGCAGCACAGGAAGGCGCATCTGCAGGCGGCCTCGAGGAAATCATCGTAACCGCGCGCAAGCGCGAGGAATCGGTGCAGACGGTTCCGGTGGCGGTAACCGCCATCTCCGAAAAGACCATCCAGCAGCGCGACATCACCTCGATCGAAAAGATCGCTGCGGCCACGCCCAACCTCAACGTCGGCCGTGCCTCGAACGGTTCGGGCGCGCAGCTGACGATGCGCGGCATCGGCTCGTCCTCGACCTCGATCGGTATCGAGCAGTCGGTCGCCGTTGTGGTCGATGGAGCCTATTACGGGCAGGGCCGCATCATTCAGGAAGGCTTCTTCGACCTGAAGCGCGTGGAAGTGCTCAAGGGTCCGCAGGCGCTGTTCTTCGGCAAGAATGCGACCGCAGGCGTCATCAGCCTGGCCACCAACGATCCCGGCCAGGACCGCGAATTCATTGCGCGCGCCGGTTACGAGTTCCGTTCGCGCCAGTATCAGGGCGAGCTGATTGCCTCGATCCCGCTGAGCGATACGCTGGGCGTGCGCTTTGCCGCGCGCGGTTCGATCATGGATGGCGGCTATTATCGCAACGTCTCGGTCGACCGCACCTATACCACCGTCGACATCCGCAACTTGCTGGCGGGCGGCAGCGGCAATCCGATCGGTTCGGTGGCCAAGCCTGCCGCATCGCGCGCGCCGGGTGAAGACGAGTTCCTGGGCCGCGTGACGCTCAAGTACACCCCGACCGACCGTCTGACGATGACGCTCAAGGGTTCGTACAACTACAATCAGGTCAACAATTCCTCGTGGAACTACGTGGCCTACAACTGCGGCCTCGCCACGGGCGTGAGCCAGTTGACCGGGTATCGCTGCGGCACCGATTTCGTGACGCACCAGAACAACATGCCCGCCGATATTGCCAAGGACTTCCCCTTCGCGAAGGACAATGGCGAGCTTTACAACCGCTATCGCTCGTGGGCGATCAACGGCGCGGTTTCGTACGAGCTCGACAACGTGACGATCAGCTCGGTCACCAATTACAACACCAACAACAACCGCTGGACCTGTGCCTGCGACTTCCAGAGCAGCAACAACGGCACCTGGGCTACCGAGAACAGCACCTGGAAGGCGTTCAGCCAGGAACTGCGTGCGCAGACTTCGTTCGACGGTCCGATCAACCTGATGGTGGGCGGGCTGTACCAGAAGACCAAGCGCGACTTTGCGCAGTACGTCATGTTCGCCGGGCTGCGTGACGATACCGCCTCTGCCGCCAACCGCTTTGTCGCCTCGTCGAAGACAAGCTTTACCGATGGCGAGACTGCGGCCCTGTTCGGGCAGGTGACGTGGAAGCTGATCGACACGCTCGAGCTGGCAGGCGGCGTGCGCTATACCCACGAGACCAAGGACAGCTTCTTCACGCAGCCCTACAACAACCTGGGCGTGCAGGGGATCTTCCGTGACCAGAACGATCCTGACGGCCTGGGCGAAGTGACCGCAAAGCAGGTGTTCGACGACTGGTCGCCCGAAGTGACGCTGACCTGGAAGCCGCAGGACGGCATCCTTGTCTATGGCGCCTACAAGACGGCCTACAAGTCTGGCGGATTCTCGAACGGCGGCATCAACTCGAAGTTCTCGTCCGATCCGCTGGCGGACCTCACCTTCAATCCGGAAAAGGCACGTGGCTTCGAAGCCGGTATCAAGACGACGCTGGCCGACAACCAGCTGCGCCTGAACCTGGTGGCGTTCACGTATGCCTACAACGATCTGCAGGTCGACTTCTTCAACTCCCCGATCTTCGCCTTCCAGACGCTGACGGCGGATGCGCGGACCAAGGGCGTGGAGCTGGAGTTCGAATACGCCCCGCGCAGCATTGACGGGCTGAACGTCCACGGTTCGATCAACTACACCAAGGCACGCTACACCGATTTCCCCTCCGCACCGTGCTATGCCGGGCAGACTCCGTCGCAGGGTTGCACGCTGGTGGGCGGGCTGGATGCGCGCCAGAACCTGAACGGGGCGCCGCTTTCGGTGGCGCCGGAATGGACCGGGGCCTTTGGCGTGGGCTACGAGACCGCTGCGGGCGAAGGCCTGAAGCTGGGCTTCAACGTCGATACCCGCTATTCCTCAAGCTACCTCGCCTCGGGCTTCGGCAATCCGTTCTCGCGCCAGGGCAAGTATGCCGTGCTTGATGCCGGTATCCGCTTCGGGGCGGAGGACGACAACTGGCAGATCGCGGTGATCGGCAAGAACCTGACCAACCGCTTCTACGTCAGCGGCGTGGTCGATGGGCCTTCGACCGGTGGCGGCACGGGCACGGCGGCGGGCGTCCGCGCCGACCAGCTTGGCTTCGGCAACCTGCCGCGCACGGTGCAGGTCTCGGTGATCAAGCGCTTCTGATCGCATCAGGCGCAAGCGAGACTGAAAGGGCGGGGCTTCGGCTCCGCCCTTTTGCGTTTGGGGGCACGATTGCGCCTTGCATCGGCGATCAATTCAATTATTCTTGAATTATCGAATCGAAAGGGTCGTCCGTGGATTCTGCACTCGTCGTACGCGCGCTGGCAGCGCTGGCGCAGGAACATCGGCTTGCCGCATTCCGGCTGCTGGTGCAGGCCGGGCCCGAGGGCATTGCCGCAGGCGCGCTGGCCGAAGCGCTGGACATCGCGCCGTCGTCGCTCAGCTTCCATATCGCCCAGCTCGCCAATGCCGGGCTGGTCGGGCAACGGCGGCAGGGCCGGTCGATCCTTTACTCCGCCGATTACGGGGCGATGGCAGCCGTCATGGGCTTTCTGACCGAGAACTGCTGTGGCGGCGCGGCCTGCGTGCCCGCCATCGATTGCCATCCTTCAAGCTCAACCGAAAAGGACGTCGCATGAAGCGCTTCCATGTTCACGTCGGCGTTGCCGACCTCGATGCCTCGATCGCTTTCTATTCCGGCCTGTTCGGCGCCGAGCCGACCGTGACCAAGGCCGATTACGCCAAGTGGATGCTGGAGGACCCGCGCATTAACTTTGCCATCTCGTGCAAGGACGGGGCGGCAAAGGGGATCGAGCACATCGGCCTGCAGGTGGAAAGTGCCGGAGAGCTGGCCGAAGTCTATGGCCGGCTGGCCAATGCCAAGGGACCGGTCATCGAGGAAGGCGCGACGACCTGCTGCTACGCCAAGTCGGAGAAGAGCTGGATCGCCGATCCGGATGGCGTGATCTGGGAGGCTTTCCTGACCGAAGGTGAAAGCACGGTCTATGGCGAGAGCCCGGACTTTGCGCCGCTCGCTTCGGCCCATGCCTCGGACACGGCGTGCTGCGCCCCGAAGGTTGCCGCCCCGGCAGCGAAGGCGGGGTGCTGCTGATGAGCGATCGTCCGTTTTCGATACTGGTGCTGTGCACCGGCAATTCGGCGCGCTCGATTCTGGGGGAAGCGATGCTTGGCACCATGGGGGCAGGGCGCATCGTTTCGTACAGCGCCGGGAGCAAGCCCAAGGGTGTGCCGCATCCCGGCGCGCTGCGGCTGCTGGCGCGCAAAGGGATCGACGTGGCGCCGTTCCGGTCAAAGAGCTGGAACGAGTTTACCGGGCCTGACGCGCCGCCGATCGATCTGGCCATCACGGTCTGCGGGAATGCCGCTGGCGAGGCCTGCCCGGTGTTCATGGGGGCGCCGCTGAAGGCGCATTGGGGCCTGCCCGATCCTGCCGATGTCGAAGGTGATGAGGCTGCGGTCGATGCCGCGTTCGAGCAGACCTGGGCCTGGCTGGAAATGCGCGTGGCCGCGCTGCTGGCCCTGCCGTTTGAAACCATGGAGCGCGCCGAACTGACGCGCGAACTTGCCCGCATCGGGCAGATGGAAGGAGCTGCCTGATGGCGACGATTGCTGCCTTGGCGCCGGAGCGTCCGCGCCTGTCGTTCCTCGATCGCTGGCTTACGCTGTGGATCTTTGCCGCGATGGCGCTGGGCATTGCGCTCGGCCGTTTCGTGCCGGCGGTGCCGCAGGCGCTGGGGGCGATGACGGTCGGTTCGACCAGCATCCCGATTGCCATCGGCCTGATCCTGATGATGTTCCCGCCGCTCGCCAAGGTCCGCTACGAGGAACTGGGAGAGGTGTTCCGGGATCGCAAGATTCTGGCGGTTTCGTTCGGGCTGTGCTGGATCGTTGCGCCCGCGTTCATGTTCGCACTGGCCGCGCTGCTGCTGCCGAACAATCCCGAATACATGACCGGGCTGATCCTGATCGGCATTGCGCCGTGCATTGCCATGGTGCTGGTGTGGAACCAGCTGGCGGGGGGAAGCCCCGAGTACGTGACTGGGCTGGTCGCCTTCAATTCGTTGTTCCAGATCCTGTTCTATGTGCCCTATGCCTGGTTCTACCTGACCTTCCTGCCGCCGGTTTTCGGTCTGGAAGGGCAGGTGGTGGACATCGACTTCGCGATGATCGCCAAGGCGGTGCTGACATATCTTGGAGTGCCGTTCCTCGCCGGATTTCTGGTGCGCAAGGCGCTGGTCGGCGCGCGGGGGCGCGACTGGTACGAAACGCAGTTCGTGCCGGCGATCAGCCCGCTGACGCTGGCGGCGTTGCTGTTCACCATCGTGGCGATGTTCAGCCTCAAGGGTGGCGAAATCCTTGCCCTGCCGTTCGATGCGCTGAAGGTGGGTCTGCCGCTGGTGGTGTTCTTCGTGGTGATGTTCGTCGCCGCGTTCGCTGCGGGCAGGGCGATTGGCGCAGGTTATGAGCGCACGGCTTCGTTGGCATTCACGGCGGCATCGAACAACTTCGAGCTGGCGATTGCCGTGGCGATTGCGGCGTTCGGCCTTGCCTCGCCCGTGGCCTTTGCCGCGGTGATCGGGCCGCTGGTGGAGGTGCCGGTGCTGATCGCGCTGGTCAATCTGGCGCTGTGGTTCAAGGGTGCGTGGTTCCGCGCACCCTGAACCGCGCTGCCGCTCAGCAGCCCTTGGGGGCGTGCTGGCGGTGGATGTTGCGGAATGAGCGGCTCTTGAACAGCCATTTGCCATCGATCTTGACGCAAGTGTCTTCATAGACGCCGCGATCGCGCATGGTCGTGCCGTTCTGGTCGTAGACCTCGCTGGTGTAGCTGCGCATGGTGGCGGTATCGCCATTGACTTCGATCGACCCCGGCCAGGCTTCGAACATGATGCCGGGGTAGTTCTTCATCGCCTCGATCCACATCGCCTTGATCGCCGCGCGGCCACGGGTGGTGCCGAGTTCGGGGTAATCGGGCAGGGACCATTCGGCGTCCTCGGCCCAGGTCGCGGCCCAGTCGTCGGCATCGACGCGGGTGACGGCGTCGGCATAGGTTTCGAGCAGCTCGCGGATGGCGAGGCGGTCTTCGGCGGGGCCGGTGAAGGGCATGGTCCTGTCTCTCCCGTTGGTTTGGCTGTGGGGAGACTAACGCGCCTGCGGGCAGGGTGAACCTGCGCTTTCAGCGAGTTCAGAGAACGACCGGCAACTCGTCCATGCCGGGGGCATCATCGGGAATGCACACCTCGATCTGTCCGCCTTCGACGCGGACGGGGAAGGTGCGCAGGTCCTTGTAGGCACCGCCGATGCAGCGGCCAGAGGCCATTTCGAACCGCGCGCCGTGCAGCGGGCACATCACCGCGCCGCGCCGGATGCGGCCGGTAGAGATGAGCGCGGCCTGATGGGTGCAGCGATCGTTGACGGCAAACAGGCCGTCTTCGGTCTTTGCGACAAGAACGTGCCAGCCGGCGATCTTCGTGGCGACCTTGCCCTCGGCAGGGAATTCGGTTTCGGCAATCAGGCTGTGCCAGGTCTCGCTCAACGTCTCGGTCCTCAAGTCATTCGGATGGTCTGGATCGGGTCGGATCCCCGATAATCCTTAGCCGCCTGCGCGACCATGGCGTAGAAATCAACCAGCGTTTTTGTGGGGGCGTAGAGTTCGGTGAACAGGCCCAGCGTGGCGGTGGTGTCGGCAAAGGCGAAGACGAACCCGTCGGTCATCTCGGCGCGCAGGGCGCAAGGTGCGCCACGTGCGGCAAAGCGGGCAAGCTCCGTATCGACATCGTCCACGAAGACCGCGACATGATGCATTCCCCAGCGGCCCGAGCCTTCGGGATAGAGATCGCGGAAGGGGGAGGGGCCGGGATTGTTCTGGGCGACGAACTCCACCATCACATCGCCCCACTGGCCATAGGCAGAGCTGTGATCCAGCTCGCGCTCCACCCCGCGATGGACGGCGCGGGCCAGCGGAATGTTGTCGGCCACGAAGAACGGGCCGGAGCCGAAGGCTTCATGGTGTGCCCGGGCGGCCGCGCGCACGTCTTCGACGAAGAACGCCACCTGCCGGATCGGAAGCCCGCTCATCAGATCGAGGCGCCGCCGTCGACGCGGAATTCGGCGCCGGTGGCAAAGGCGCTGGCATCGCTGGCAAGGAACACGGCCATGGCCGCGATTTCCTCAGGCTTGCCGAGGCGCTTGACCGGGTGGACATCGACGAAGCTCTGGTAAAGCGCGTCCGGATCGTCACTCTGCGCCAGCACCTTGTCGATGATCGGCGTGTGGATGGCGCCGGGGTGGATCGAGTTGCAGCGGATGCCATAGCCCTTTTCGGCAAAGTGCAGGGCGCAGGACTTGGTCATCAGCGTCACCGCCGCCTTGGCCGCGTTGTAGGCGACGAGGTTGGCCGAGGCTTTCACTCCCGACAGCGAGGACATGTTGATGATCGACCCGCCATGGGCCTTCATCTTCGGCAGGACGGCCTGCGTGCCCATGAACACGCCGAGCACGTCGATATCGAGTTCATGGCGGAACTGGTCGAGCGTGATCTCCTCGATCGAGCCGAGGGTGGTGATCCCGGCATTGTTGACCAGCACGTCGATGCGCTCAAACGGGGCGAGCGCCTTGGCCCAGGAGGCTTCCTGCGTCACGTCGAGATGGACGAAGCGCGCGCCGAGTGCCGTGGCGAGAACTTCGCCATTGGCGGTATCGATGTCGGCGATGATGACCGACGCGCCTTCGCTGGCATAGGCGCGGGCGATGGCTTCGCCGAGGCCCGATGCACCGCCGGTTACGAACGCGATCTTTCCGGCCAGCACCGCCATCAGATCAGCACCAGTGTCTTGCCGGTGGTCTTGCCACTCATCAGTTCGATGAAGGCTTCGGGCAGCTTCTCGATGCCCGAACGCACGTTCTCCAGCGGCTTGAGCTTCCCTTCGGCGAAGAGGCGATCGAGCATGGCCTGCGCTTCGCCCAGAACCTCGGGGTGGTCATAAGTGATGAAGCCGCGCATGGTCAGGCGATTGACCACCAGTTGCCACAGGTTGCGGTTGCCGTGGGGATTATCGGCATCGTTGTATTGCGCGATCATGCCGCAGACGGCGATGCGGCCGTGCAGGCGCATCAGCGGCAGGATGGCGTCGAGCGTTTCACCGCCGACGTTGTCGAAATAGACATCGACCCCGTCTGGCGCTGCTGCCTTGATCGCTTCGGCCAGATTGCTCACGGAGCGGTAGTCGATGGCAACATCCGCGCCGAGGTCCTTGACGATCTGTGCTTTCGCCGGGCCACCGGCAAGTCCGATCACGCGGCACCCTGCCGCCTTGGCGAGCTGGACCACGGTGCTGCCGGTGGCGCCGGCCGCGGCACTGACGACCACGGTTTCGCCAGCCTTTGCCTTGCCGATCTCGAACAGGCCGACCCACGCAGTGAGGCCGACCGGCCCGAGTGCGCCCATGTAATGCTGAAGCGGCACGCCCGGCGCTTGCTCCACCTTCTCGATCCCGAGCGCATCTGCGCCGACGACGTAGTATTCCGACCAGACCGCGAACGTGCGCACAAGCGTGCCGACGGGCCAGTCCGGGTTGTTCGATTCCACCACTTCGCCAAGCGACATGCCGTTGATCGGCGCGCCGAGCGCAACGGGCGGCAAGTAGCTCGGGCGGTCGTCAAGAAAACCGCGAATGGCCGGATCGCACGAGCCTACCCGCATGCGCACGAGGATTTCCCCCGGGCCGGGCACAGGCCGGTCAACCTCGACCAGCGAGAAGTCCTCGGGGACCGGGATGCCGACGGGGCGGCGGGCGAGCGTGATCTGGCGTGTCCTCTCCATGAGCGGACCTTAGCGGCGCCCTGCGCAAACGCATCGCTAGCCATATCGCTAGGTTTCCGCGAAGCAGCGCATGGTTGATCCTGTGGCCAAGAACGAGAGAGGACAACGCCATGACCATGACCGCACAAGAGATGATCCAGTTTGTCGACGACCTCTATGCCGCAACCGGCACGGGCGATTGGGACAAGGCAGCCTCCATGCTGACCGACGACTTCATCGTCAGCGAAGCGCCGGGCCTGCCGATGGAAGGTGTCTATCGCGGCAAGAATGCGCTGAAGGAACTCTACATCAAGGTCATGGGGCTGGTGGATGTTGCTGGTCTTAACCGTGTCGAGACCACGGCGGGCAAGGATCACGCGGTGACGATACTATCGTTCCAGTTCGCCGACCCTTCGCTTGCGCCGGCCGAACTGTGTGAAATGTTCCGCTTCCGCGACGGGAAATGCTGCGAAATCAAACCCTTCTATTTCGACCATGCCGTCTTCCGGGCTGCGGCGGAGGTGAAGGCGAAGCGCGCCGCAGTCAGCTGATTCGCCAAACCTAACCCTGTCCCTTCGTGCATAGACGGATTCCCATAACGCCCCATTTCCGACCAATTCAGTCCGGTTAACTAGCTTGCGGCCTGTACCGGAAAGGATTGTACATGGTCGTCGCACGGGATCTGCAGGAACGCATCGGCTTCTACGAACTGGGCAGGAACGAGGGCAGCTTCAATCGGCTGGCGCGCTTCGTGGCGCGGACGGTGGATGGCGGGCTGGAGAAGTTCTACGACAAGCTCGGCGCCACTCCGGCGCTGGGCAAGTTCTTCTCCTCGTCAGACCGGGTGCGCCATGCCCGCAATGCGCAAGCCGACCACTGGATCAGGGTGTTCGAGGACGGGCTCGACCAGGCCTATCACGAGCGCGCACTGACGATCGGGAATACCCATGCCCGCATCGGTCTCGAGCCCAAGTGGTACATCGGCGGCTATGCGCTGATTCTCGAGCACATGATCGAGGCGATGGTGCTGCGCGGGGCAGGGCGCTTTTCGCCGGCAAGGCGGCGGATGGCCAAGGATCTGGTGGCCTTGGTCAAGGTGTCGATGATCGACATGGACATCGCCCTTTCGACCTACTTCGAAATGGCCGAGAAGACCACGCGCGACATCGTGCTGGGCAAGATGGGCGTATCGTTGCGTGCGCTGGCCGAAGGGGATCTTTCGACGCGGATGAGCGACCTGCCGGAAAGCTTCCGACAGGTCGAGGACGATTTCAACAAGGCGCTGGAACGGCTTTCCGCGACGATCGGCCTCGTGGCCGACAGCAGCAGCCACATTGCCACCTCGACCGACGAAATTCGTGCAGCAACCGAGAACCTGGCTTCGCGCACCGAGCGGCAGGCCAACAATGTGCAGGATTGCGCGCGCGCCATCGATGAACTGAGCAGTGGTCTCAACAAGACATCACGGTCGATGGCAGACCTGAGGGTATCGGCGCACGATACCGAGAGCGAGGCGACGCAGGGCCGCGAGGCGGTGCGCGAGGCGATCAGCGCAATGGACGATGCCCAGCAGAGCGCTCAGGAGGTGGTCCAGATCGCCGAGATCATCGACGGCATCGCCTTCCAGACCAACCTGCTGGCGCTGAACGCGGGAGTCGAGGCTGCGCGCGTGGGCGAGATGGGGCGCGGCTTTGCCGTTGTGGCGAATGAGGTGCGGGCGCTGGCGCAGCGATCGTCGGAAGCGGCCGACAATATCAAGAAGCTGCTTTCGGCAAGCCGGGAGCAGGTGGATCGGGGCGCCGAACTGGTCAAAGGCACGGGCGTGATGCTCCATGCGATCATCGGCAAGGTGACCGAGATCAGCACGGGCGTGGTCGAAGCCGCGCAACTGACCGAGGAACAGGCGGCCTATGCCCTGAAGGTCAACCAGGCAATCAGCGAGATTGACCTCGCAACGCAGCAGAACGCGGCCATGGTGGAACAGAGCGCGGCGGCAACGCGCAGCATGGCCACGACATCGGGCAGGCTTGCCACGGCGGTGGCGGTCTTCTCGGGACACCACAGCCACCAGGTGCCCGAGTTGCGGCGGGTAGCCTAGCGAATCTTCCGGAGCGTTTCGAGAACGGCGCGGTAGGCGTCCTCGCCGATGGCATCGGTGAGCAGGGCCTCACCCTCGTGCGAGGCGGCGTGAATGCGAGGCATGACCGATTGGCCCTGGCCGGACAGGAACATGCCGATGGTCTTGCCCTTGCCCGGCCGGCGTTCGAGCAGGCCGCGATCCACCAGCCGCGAGACCATAGTCGCGATGTTGGAGCGCTGGATCTTGAGCATCTTGCCGATGGCGCTTTGCGTGATGCCAGGACTTGCCTCGATGACCAGCAGGACCGCGGCATCGGGATGGCGCAGGCCAAGATCGCCATAGGAAGCGTTGACGGCGCGCAGGGCAAGGTTCGCGGTCCGCACCAGATGAAAGCCCAGCATGGGATCGAGCGGATGTTTCATGCCTGCTGCGTATCATCGCCGTGGCGCTTTTGCATCACCAACCCGTCACACCAATTCTACCAAAAGTTGCTATTGACCATAACATGGAATCGGGCATACTCCCGATATCGCCGATGCTTCGACCGAAAGGCCGCGATCCGAAAAAATCGGAGCGTGCCGACAGGTGAAAAGCCTCCAGGTCGCAACCGGGCACGGCGTGGGAGGAGAGGATGATGAAACTGCTTCGCGCGGGCGCGAGCCTGCTTGCCCTGTCGATGACCGGAACCGCCCTGGCGCAGGATGCTGCCGAGGAAAAGGTGCCAACGACCGACGAGATCGTCGTCACCGCGCAGTTCCGCGCCCAGAACCTTCAGGATACCCCGCTGGCGATCACGGCTGTGAGCGGCGAGCTGTTGCAGCAGCGCGGGCAGACCAACGTGTCGGAAATCGCCGCGCAGGCGCCCAACGTAACGCTCAAACCGCAGGGCCAAGAACTCGGCCCCGGCATCATCGCCTTCATCCGCGGCGTCGGCCAGACCGACCCCAACTTTGCGCTCGAGCCGGGCGTGGGCATGTACATCGATGACGTATACCTGCCGACGCTGACCGGTTCGCTGCTGGACCTGACCGATCTTGACCGCGTGGAAGTGCTGCGCGGGCCGCAGGGTACGCTGGCCGGGCGCAACTCGCTGGGCGGTTCGATCAAGCTCTATTCCAAGAAGCCGGAAGGCAGCAACAGCGGTTCGATGGAGGCGACCTATGGCCGCTACAACCGCATCGACGTGCGCGGGCTGTTCGACCTCAAGCTGTCGGAAAACCTGTTCATGCGCGTGGCGGGCGTGACCAAGAATATCGATGGCTACGTCAAGCGGCTCGATTACAACCTGACCCATCCGGGCACGAATGTCCCGACGTTTGCCAAGGGCGCGAACCCGGTGCTGGGCAATGTCGGCGGCACGTCGTCGGTGGCGGGCAAGGTCTCGCTGCGCTGGCAGCCGACCGAGACGGTGGATATCAACCTTTCTGGCGACTACACGCGCGAGCGCAACGAGCCGGGCGCAAACGTGCTGCTCTATGCAAATACCTCTGCAGTGTTCGACGGCCCGAATGCGACCTTCACCGGTGGCCGTCCGTTCCTGCAAGGTACCAACGGCGCGGGCATTCCGCTCAACTGCATGTTCGTGCCCAACGGGGTGAACAGCTGCGACACGATCACCGGATACGATCGCCGCTATATCTCCTATGCGACTTATGCGGACCCGGCCCGGCCCGACAGCCAAATGCCCTACAAGCCGACGTTCACCGATCCGCATTCGGATCTGGATAACTATGGCGCGGCGCTGACCATCGACGTTGACGTTTCGGACCAGCTCAAGCTCAAGTCGATCACGTCATGGCGCCGGTACACGGCGGACTGGTCCTACGATTCCGACGGTTCGCCGATTGCCAACAACAATCTCAACCAGACCCAGAAGAACCGCCAGTGGAGCCAGGAACTGCGTCTGTCGGGCAAGGTGCTCGACGACAAGCTCGATTTCACCGTGGGCGGTTTCTACTTCGATACACGCGGCACCTTCACCGGCCGGATCAACCTGAACTATGCCGGGATCGACTTCCGCCACGGCCCCGATCCGACGCCTGCCAAGAACAAGGCGATCTTCGCAAACTTCACTTATGCGCTGAGCGATGCTGCGAACCTGACCGGCGGCATCCGCCAGTCATGGGACGAGAAGGACTATGGCTACGTCCGCAAGAATCCGGATGGAACCAACATCCAGGGTCCGTGCAACTTCTTCCTCGGCGCGCCCACTGCAGGTCCGACCGGCATCGGCAACCAGCCCAACTGCCTGCTTTTCGGGCTTGACGGCCTGACCGCGAAGTTCCGCGACAACCGCGTCGACTGGCGCGTGGCGGCGGACTATCGCTTCAGCCCCGAGTTCCTGTTCTACGCACAGGTATCGACCGGCTATCGCGCCGGCGGCGTCAATCCGCGTCCGTTCTTCCCGAGCCAGGCGACCGCCTTCCGGCCCGAGACGATCACTGCCTACGAAGCCGGGTTCAAGTCTGACCTGTTCGATCGCAAGCTGCGCCTCAACGTCTCGGCGTTCTTCAACGATTACAAGAACATCATCCTGTCGAGCGTGAACTGCCTTGACCTTGCCACGGCGGGTCCGGGCGGGTCTTCGCAGGCCACCCCGT
Organism: Novosphingobium sp. GW835-FHT14H07; assembly: GCF_058793515.1. NCBI lineage: Bacteria > Pseudomonadati > Pseudomonadota > Alphaproteobacteria > Sphingomonadales > Sphingomonadaceae > Novosphingobium > Novosphingobium sp. GW835-FHT14H07. The sequence goes on along the minus strand of NZ_JBXAFX010000015.1, from coordinate 21,742 downwards.
GCCTGCGGCCATCGAACGTCGGGTCGGCCCACGTGAAGGGTTTCGAAGTGGAGACGCTGATCCGTCCGGTCGACAACTTCACGATCGACGGTTCGCTCAGCTACCTCGATTTCAAGTACCAGAAGGTCGATACGCTCTCGACCGGGGTGACGCTGAACGACGTGACGCCCTATACGCCGAAGTGGAAGGCGGCGATCGGCGTGCAGTATGACATTCCGGACGTGCTCAAGGGCATGGTTACGGTGCGCCTCGATGGTGCCTATCAATCGAAGATCTACACCGAGGCCGCCAATATCGACAGCCTGGCGGTAAGCAGCACGGTGGCGGCCAACAGCCCGGTCACGCCTTCGCCGTTCAGCAATGCCGGTGGCGGCGGGCCGATCACCACGCTGCGCCTGTCCAACCGGATTGACGGCTATTTCCTCGCCAATGCCCGTCTCGGCTGGCAATCGGATGCCAAGGACTGGGGCGTCACGCTCGAAGTGCAGAACCTGACGAACAAGTACTACTTCCTGACCCTGCTGCAGGAAGCGTTCGGCGCAGGCACGGCATCGGGACAGCCGGGCCGCCCGCGGACCTGGTCGGTTTCGGTCCGCCGTTCGTTCTGAGGTGAGGGGGGGCGCGGACCATGTTCGGTTCGCGCCCGCCCCCTTTTCCGGAAAGACATGGTCGCGGTACCCGATCTGCATTATTCCGGTTGCAGCGGGTTGTGCAGTGCGCCAAAACTCGTGGTGATGAGCAAGAGCAAGGTGCCCACCGGGACGGATGTTGCCCGGTTGGCTCGCGTATCCAAGTCGGCAGTTTCGCGTGCCTACAACGGTGGGTATGTGGCGCCCGAGGTGCGCGAGCGGATCTTCGAGGCTGCGCGCAAGCTCCGCTACCGACCCAGCAATGCCGCCCGCGCCCTATCGACCAATCGTTCGAACCTGATTGGCCTCGCCATCACGGCACTCGATAACCAGTTCTATCCCGAGCTGGTCGACAGGTTGAACGACCGCCTCAGTCTGGATGGCTACCGCTGCGTGCTCTTCGAAACGCGCGGCGAGGCCGGGCTCGAGCCGGTTCTCGATGAACTTCTCGGCTTCAGGCTTGATGGCGTGATCATGGCTTCAACCTCCTTTGCCACTCGGGTAGCCAGCGAATGCGAGGATGCCGGCGTCCCGGTCATCATGCTGAACAATGTCGATCTGACGGCACAGGTTGGCGGGGTTTCTGCGGACAACAGGCATGGCGGGGAGGCGGTTGCGCAGCATTTTCAGTCTTTGGGAATTACCCGGACGGCTGTCATCAATGGCCTTGCCGAAAGTTCGGCCAGCGTTGAGAGAACGGCGTTCTTCAGGGATGCCATGCTGAGAGCAGGGTTGCCTGAGCCGATCGTCGCTTGCGGAAAATACGATTTCGAGACCACGGCCCGCGTGACAGCGGAACTGTTGCGGTTGCCCGACCGTCCCACCGGCATCTTCTGCGTAACCGATCTCATGGCCCTGTCCTGTCTGCAGGCGGTTGTCGGTTGCGGGCTTGTGCCCGGTGAGGATGTCGCGATCGCCGGCTTCGACAATGTTCCGATTGCCGCGTGGCCTGCCTTCGACCTCACGACTTATGCCGTGCCTGTCCCAGAAATCGTCGACACCGCCTGGCAACGCCTCATCTCCGCAATACGCGGTTCGGAAGTGCCGAAGGAAGTTCTGCGGGTTCAGGGCGAACTGGTGATCCGCAGCAGCACTGTCGGGCGCGCTGCGCGCGACTGACCGCAATCGCGGATCAGCAGACCAGATAGCCTGATAATCCGCTTCGTCGGAGTTTGACGGGCGACCCGACGACCTATCGGTCGGATGGATAGGTATCGTCCGAATCCTTCAGTTTGTGCAACCGGTCCCATACGTTCAACCAGAAGCTGCACATAAGAATTGTGTCTAAGAGGAGGGGATTTTGTCACAGATCACACCGCGCCTTTTGGCGTCTTGCGCAGCCGCGGGCCTTGCCGCGCTGTCCATTCCGGCGCTCGCCCAGTCGTCGGCTGACCAGTCTGCGGCTGGAGACGACAACGGCCGCCTTCCCGAGATTGTCGTTACTGCCGACAAGTTCTCGCGTTCGATTCAGGACACGCCAATCGCGCTGACCGTCGTGACGGGTGATGCGATCGCCAAGTCTGGCGCCACGAAGATCGATGACGTGCTCAAGAACGAGCCGGCGGTCGTCGTGCAGGGTGCCGCACGCGGCTTCCTGGTCTCTATCCGCGGCCTCGGTCTGTCGCTGCCGCCGCAGATGGGGCAGGGCGCGGTAGGCACAAACTTCGACGGTGCCTACTCAAGCCGTGCCGAAAACGCCTCGGTCGGCTTCTACGACCTTGAGCGGGTCGAGGTCCTGCGTGGTCCGCAAGGCACACTCTATGGCCGCAACTCGGTAGGCGGCATCGTAAACGTCGTTTCGAAGAACCCGGTTCTCGACAAGGTCGAGGGCTATGTTGGCCTCGAGGGCGGCAACTATTCGCTGATCCACGGCGAGGGTGCGCTGAACGTGCCACTTGGCGACAAGGTTGCGATCCGTGTCTCGGGTGCCGGGATCTCGCGCGATGGCTACATGAGCAATGGCCATGACGACAACAAGTCGTATGCCGGCCGTGCGAAGTTGCTGTTCAAGCCTTCGGACGATGTCAGCCTGCTGCTCGGCGTCGAGCATTCGGCGCTGCGTGGCCAGGGTCCGGGTGCCGTGCCGATCGCCAGCATCCTTGCCGGTACGCGTGAGACGACCGACGTGTCGGTCGGCTTCCAGCGCGTCAATTCCTACAAGTACTGGGGTGAACTGCGCGCGGACATCGGGCCGGGCACCCTGAGCATCCTGCCGTCGCTGCAGATCACCAAGGGACGCACCATCGGTGCCTTCGGTGGTTCACTTGCGGACTCGCTGGATCCCAAGCTCACGCGTCAGGAGCAGATCGAGGTCCGCTACGCTTCGCAGCCGGGCTCGCCGTTCGACTGGGGTGTGGGTTTCTACCACTACAAGAGCCGCAACATCACCCAGGCCGTGTCGACGCCGTGCCAGGACGTCGATGGCAACTACGTCATCCCGGCGGCGGGCTTCAGTGCGCTTCCGGTCGGCTCACCTCCGGGCCCGGTTGCCTCGGGCACCTGCCTCTCGGCAGATCAGGCGCGCGCTGAATCGTACGAGCCCGAAATACGCCGGTCGCAGACCGATGGCATCTTAGGTCAGATCACCGTTCCGATCACCGATACGGTCCGCGCCATCGGCGGGGTTCGCTACACTTGGGAAAAGGTGAGCGGCGAGAACGTCGACAGCCTCGACCTGACCGGAGCGCTGACGCCGCTCAATGACGAGCATTTCGACTATCGTGCCGGCCTGGAAGCCGACCTGTTCGGGGACAAGTCCAAGCTCTATGGCACCATCGCCTCGGGCTATCGCCAGGGCGGGTACAGCTTCGGGCTCGGCACGTTCGAACCGGAAAAGATGACGTCCTATGAGATCGGACTGAAGAACAAGCTCGCCGGCGGCGACATGCTCTTCAACCTTACCGGCTTCTACTACGACTACTCGGCCTTCCAGCTGGTGATCGCGAACTTCACGGTGTTCCCGCCGCAATTGTTCGTACCGACGATGCCGGGCCGCGAGTACGGTGTTGAAGCCGAGACGGTGATCGCCGTGGGTGGACGCGGGCGCTTCAATGCTTCGGTCACCTATCTCGACTCGCGTCTGGACGGTCTCGACGGCTTCTACGTGGGCGTGCCGTTCCCCAACAGCCCGAAGTGGTCGGTCAAGGCCGGTTACGAGCATGCCTTCGAGTTCGGGAACCTGAGGATCACCCCGCGCGCCGACCTCCGGTTCTCGTCCGCATCGAACGTATATCCGGAAACCACCGTGGTGGCCGATACGCATCCTTCGGTGCAGAACGACTATGCCACAGGTGACGTTTCGATCCAGGTTGCATTCTCGGACAGCCTGACATTCACAGGCTACATCAAGAACGTGAACGATCAGGCAATCAAGCAGTCGCACTTCTTCGGATACGCGCAGCTTGCCGCTCCGAGGACCTACGGCCTTACCGCCAACTACAAGTTCTGATCTGCGACGCTGGGGGGCGCCGCGGCAGTGCCGTTCATGTTCGCGTGAACGGCACTGCCTTCAGATCTCGGGAAAAACCAATGTTCAAAGCGCAGGTCGGCTTGCCACCTGTCGAAATCGGGAAGAGGTTACGCATGCGTCTTGCGGTCATGCTGGCTACTACAGCAGCACTATTTTCAGTTAACTCCCACGCCCAACCAGCTCCGCCCCCGGGAAATGGCCCTGGCGTCCCCCCTCCGGGCGGCATGCCGGCAATGCCTATGATGGCCGCAACCAACTACACCACCGGCCTGCGTATTACCGACGGTGCCTTCAATGCCGCGTCGCCGAAGGACGCTGCCTTGGCAACCGCGACCGCGACGCTGGTCGAAAGTGCCACGATCACATCAGCACAGAACGCCTTCAACCCGATCCTGGCTGAAGGCGGGAAGACGGCTATCACAATCAAGCGCACGAAAATCCGCCTGACCGGCACCGGTACCAACGACTTTCTCGGTACTGGCGCCGGGATTCTGGCGCGCGACGGCGCGGCGCTCGTCCTGACCGATTCCACCATCGAGACCAACGGGCCGATCTCGTCTGCGCTCGTCGCGGCCGAGAATGCGACCGTGAAGATCTATGGCAGCAAACTCGTTGCCAACGGCGGCCCGCTGCCAGCCGATTACAAGCCGCGCATCGGCCCCGGCATGATGGAGCCGCCTGCGCCGCTCGGCCTCGTCGGCACCGCGCGCACCCTGCTGGCGATGAGCAACTCGCGGACCTACGTTTACAATTCGACGATCGAAGCCGACGGTTGGGGCGCGCTTTCGACCGATGCTGCGGGCGATGCCCTGTATCTTGAAGCCAACGATTGCGTGATCAGGGTGCGTCGCGCCGGTTATGGCACCTACGCCGATTTCGGGGCGAACGTGGTCGTCAACCGCTCGAGCATCGATAGCGGAGGGATGATGGGAATCATCGCTGGCAAGGCACGGACGCGCTACGATCGTGTGACCGGCACGGCGGCCGATAACGTGATGATGATCCATTCGGTCATGGCCTTCGACATTACCGAGCAAGCAACCTTCGAGATCGCAAATTCGAACGTCGTGGCCCGGGGCAGCGCGCTGCTGGTAAAGAGCGCCAACGCCAATATCGCCATCGCCTCGAGCAAGGTCGCAAGCGCCAGGAACGTCCTGCTCGAAGTCCGCAAGAACGATGACGCCAACGCGACGAAGACCAATGGCAAGCCGGTGCCCGGCGTTCTCCTGACCGTCACCAACTCGGAACTGCAGGGCGGCATCGTCGATACCGACCCGGATCGCACGACGATGGTCGTGCTCGACCATGCTTCCCTTACGGGCGCGCTCACGGACGTCACTTTGGCCATCAAGGGCGGCGGCAAATGGACTGCGAACGAAAACTCCGTTGTCACTGCTGCTGACAGCGCCACGCTGGGCGCGATCGACGCGACGGCAGGCGTGACGGTTCAGGTTCGCGGGGCTGGCGCCTCCGCGCCGCGCAAGCTGCCCTCGGGCGGAAGCCTCGTCTTCTCCGGCTGAGGGTGGGGCGGGGTGCAGTCATGAAGATGCGCCGCTGGCACAGATGGTTCGGCTTGCCCTCTGCCATTCTGCTGGGCTTCGTCGCGCTGACCGGAACGCTGCTTCATGTCGACATGATCCGTCTCGGGCAAAAGCCGCCGGGTTCGGATCATGGCATCCAGGCGCCGCCACGAAATTTGCCATCCGATGCCGAGCTTGAGGCCATGGTCGGCACGCTGGCGGCAACGGCACGTTCCGAGACCGACTTCCCGGTGAGGTCCCTCCAGATCAATCTGGATGCCACGCACGTGACGCTGGTCGCGGCAGAGGGACTTGCCCCAGGCAGCAAGCAGATCAAGATCGACGCGACAACCGGCAAGCGCATTATCGAACCGCCGCGCCCGGCTGATTTCCATATAGTGCTGCAGGACCTTCACGCGGGTTACACGTTCGGCTGGGGGGGCCGGATCGTCAGCCTGTTGTGCGGGATTGCGCTGCTGGTCCTTAGCGTGACTGGCTTTCAGATCTGGTGGGATCTGCGCAAGCGCCGAAAGAACAGGGAATTTTTCTGGAAGTAGCGGCGGAGCGAGGATGACATCGGGAATATCCGGTGATGACACTGACTTGAACAAGCAGGGCGCCGGGCCGATTGCGCGCCCCTGTCGGCGGGCTGGCCGTGGTCGGGCCGTTGTACTTCCTTCATTCGGCTCCTTCGACGGGGAGACAGCCGTCTCCATCAGGGGCATTGATCCGAGAGCGCGATCGCGCTGTCGAACATGGCCTGGCCAACGCGCAGCAGTTCCTCGCGGCTGGGCAACCGGCTCTTGTCAATGGTCTGGGTGCAGGCAGCCGGCATCGCCACGCGCCGGAGTGGGAAAGTTCCCGCTCGGAGATCTTCGCGTCTTCGATCCTGATACGGCCCTAGCGCAGGAAGGGGACCGTTCCTTCCCAGACGGTGCGCGGGAAAAAATCTGGCCGCTGTTGGTGTCGATGAAACACTGCTGTTCGGCCGGGCCATTCTCGGCCAACAAGATCCTGCGCCACAGATCCGAGAATGCAGATCATTCTCGGGCAACCAAGTTCTGAAACCGGTCGCAGATATCGACTTCCTATGGGGGAGCGTTCCGTCATTTCGGGCGGATTGCCTTGGCAGGAGATCTTGCCGGGCCGGGCGGGGTGCTGATGAGATGGCGAGAATATATCGTAGAATACAGAATGGGAGGTATCAATTGTATCGGGAATTCGAGTTCGCGCGTCACTCTGATACAGATTGAAACGTATCGCCGGAACAGGATGGTCAGGATCATTCGTAGGCGATTGTGGGAGCGATTGCACAAGGTTAATCCGGGTGTCTGAACCAGTGGAGAGGCTTTGCTGATGAAAAGACGTTATATGGCATCGAGCGGAATGATCGGGGCAGTGTTTGCTCCGATCATTCTTGCGGTTTCAGTTTGCGCACCAGCGGCATCGGCCAAGGAAGTCGGCGGTGTTGTTGGCCAGACCGTGGCCTTGCCCGAACTGACTCTGGTGGCGGGCAACCTGCCGACGGCACCGGATGGCAAGCTTCTCACCTTGACTGTCAACGGTGTTGAACGCGCAATTGCGCCGGGACGCTATTCGGGCGACGTCGTGCTCACGGTGACGGACGACATTCCCGTCAAGTATCATGAGCTTCCGCTGCATCACTTCCGCACGGCGCTCTATGTCGAGAACGGTGCGCCGGTCGCGGCGAAATCGGTAAGTGCAGCGGTTCGTGCCGCATCGTTCGGCGCGGGCACCGTTTCCGATGCCCGGATCGCCTCGGAAGGCGATCGCTTCAACGGCATCATCGTTACCGGAGAAGGCAAGTACACGATCGATCATCCGGTGATCGACTTCATCGGCAACGGCGGCAATGACTTTGCCGGGTTCGGGGCAGCCGTCATGTCGACGGGCAAGGCCGAAGTAACGCTCAATCGCCCGATCATCCGGACCCGCGGCGCCATCCGCACTGCGCTGTTCGCGGGCGGTGACAGCGTCATGCACATCAACAATGCCGAGATCGAGACCTACAACGGTACGCTGCCAGCTGACTACCAGTTCACGGTCGACGTCGGCAAGATGATGGAAGTGCCATGGATGCTGGGCCTTTCGGGCAATGTCCGGTCAAGCAACCTGGTCGACCGCGCCACGATGTTCATCAACAACTCGCACATTCGCTCGGAGGGATGGGGCGTCCTGTCGACCGATGACAACCAGCGCGTGCGCATGACGGTCACCGACAGCCTCGTCGAAGCGGTGAAGTCTGGCTACGGCACGTACTCCATCGGGGATTCGCACAACATCTTCCGCCGCAGCGTGATCCGTGCTGCAGATGTCGGAGCGATCATGGCGGCGGAAGGGTCGATCACCCTGACCGACCGCACCCTCGTCGAGGCGGGGCGCTATGGCGTTATGATGCATTCCGGCGTCGGCGGCGGCGTTCTTACCATCGACAAGGGCAGCGAACTCCACGCCGGGCTTGTCGCCATCGAAGTGAAGGGGATCGGCACGACGATCGTCGTGGACTCGGCCAAGGTCACTGCGGCAGGAGGCACCATCCTGCAGGGCATGGAGAACGACGATCCGTTCCTGAAGGCGATGATGAGCGGGAGTGCGCCGGCAGGGGCTTCGGCGCCACCGCCCGGCATGGGCCCGACGGGAGGGCGTCCGGACGAGAAGCCGAAGGACCCGAACATCATCGGCACGTTCCGCAACACGAAGCTGGTTGGCAACTTCTGGAACGGTCGGCCGAAGCAGGGCGCCATGGTGCTGCGCTTTGAGAATGCCGAGGTCATTGGAACGATCTCGACGTCTTCGGTTGCCCCGGCGAGCGGCAAGGATCCGGTGAAGGAAACCTTTCAGGAGATTGGCCACGTCACGAACACGGCGATTCCCGTAAAGGGCGAAAAGGGTGGCCTGACGGTCTCGCTGGACAAGTCATCCCGCTGGGTTGTCACCGGCACGAGCTATCTCAATGCGCTCGAGACCGAACCCGGCGCGCAGATCGAGGCTGCCACCGGCACGCTTGGCATAACGCTAAACGGCCGTCCCGTCGCGCTCAAGCCCGGAAAGATCAAGGGCGCGATCGTGGTGACCACGAGGTAGCCAAAAGCAAACGACATTCGGGGCACCGCGGCATGGCTGCGGTGCCCTTTCTTTTTGCAGGACGATGATTGTCCATAAAAAAACAGCGCGAGAGCGGAGTCTCGCGCTGTATCTTTTTGCGTGCTAGGTAATCCTAGAATGGATTGCTCAGGCGGTGCAGGGCGTCTCCCAGCATCGTTGCGTGAATGCTCGGGTCCCCGTTCTGCAACTGCAGCGCTCCCACCGCAACGCTTGTCTCGATCACGTCGCGGCAGCGGTCGAAACGGCGCTCCTGGTAGGCCAGAAGTGCGGCCCGTACGTCATCGGTGCTGGCCAGCTCCTGCGCGAGGACGATCGCGCTTTCCACCGCCATGCCAGCCCCGGATGCAAGGTGCGGCGTCGTGGCATGTACGGCATCGCCAAGCAGGACAACCCGTCCGTTGAACCAGTCGCGTGGCTGCAGGGCCGCCGAAAGCGGCCGATAGTTGATCCAGTCGTCCTTGGACATGTTGTCGCGTATCCATCCGGCGCTGCCCCCGAAATCGGCCAGAAGCTCCTTGAGCGTCTCGAACATTTCCTCATCCGACATGAAGCTCTCGCGCTCCACGTGCGGGGTCAGCATCCACATGTAGATCATGTCCGGTGCGCACACGGTTATGCCGCAAGGATGGGCATGGCCGAGAAAGAACTCCGCGGAATCAAGTTCGGGAGGCTTGCGGATAGAGATTCGCCAGCACCCCTGGCCGGTCGGTTCAGCGGGCTTCATGTGCGGAAAAGCCAGGTCCCTTACCCCCGAGAAAACACTGTCAGCACCGACAACCAGATCGAACCTGCCTGTTGAATCGTCCGAGAAGCGAACGTCTACGCCGGTTCCGTTGTCATCAAGCGCTGAAACGGTGATCCCGAGCCGTACCGGAATGTTCAGCGCCCTGACCTTGCTCTGCATGAGCCGGTGCAGCACGGGGCGCATGATGCCGCCGTTCGCCGGAATCCCCTCTTCCAGAGCAGGCTCATCCAGGTCCAGCATGTGGCTGCCATCGTATTTGAACAAGCGGGTCCTGTTCGTTACCGCGCCGAACTGTTTGATCTCGTCGAGCAAGCCCAGTTCGCGATAGGCCCTGAGAGTGGGGCCTGTGATGGTGATCCCGGCGCCATATACGCGCCAATCCGGATCAAGGTCGATCAACTCGACCGCCACCCCCCTTTCGGCGAGGCTGATCGCGCACGCCATACCGCCAATTCCCCCGCCGACGACGAGCGCCGTGGCGATGCTGCTGATAGCTTTCCCAGTCATGGTGCCATGACCTAGCGAACGCGGCGATGTGTTCAAATCCGAACGATGGATGGAAAGCCATTGATACAATCGGTGGGATATTGGCGCGGATGCGGGCTATCGACCCGGCAGAAATTCACGCGACAACAGCCCTGGGGAGGGAACAATGCGCAATCTGCTTCTAGTCTCGACTGCAATCTCGACGTTCGCGATCGCGACGCCAGCCATCGCGCAGGACGCTGCGCCGCAATCCGCCGAGGTATTGGACGACAGCGGCATCGGCGAGATCGTCGTGACCGCGCAGCGCCGGACCGAAAGCATCCAGAAAGCTGCCATTCCAATCGACGCGGTGAAGGGCGACGATCTGCTGCAGCGCGGCATCGGAAACGCTGCAGACCTGACCCGTGCGGTGCCCTCGCTCAGCATTCCCGCGCCTGGCGCTGGTGTCGCCTCGGTATTCATCCGCGGCGTGGGTAACATCACGACGAGCAGCTACAACGACCCGGCCGTTACGCCCAGCTATGACGGTGTCGTGCTCGGCCGCAGCGGCGGCGTCTTCGGCGCGGCATTCTACGATCTGCAGCGCGTTGAAGTGCTCAAGGGCCCTCAAGGCATCCTGTATGGGCGCAATGCCACCGGTGGCGCCATCAACGTGCTGCCGGCGCGCCCGGAACTGGGCGTAAACTCCATGGGCTTCAACCTCGCCTACGGAAATTACGACCAGATCGACGTGGATGCCCGCGCCAACATCGCCACCGGCGAGAACACCGCGTTGCGCATTGCCGGCGCCTACATGACCCACGATGGCTACAACAAGGACGGCACGGACGACGCGAAGCGCGGTTCGCTGCGTGCGCAGTTCCTCTATGAGCCTTCGACGGACCTGTCGGTGCGTCTCGGTGCGGACTACAGCCACGTCGGCGGCAAGGGCGTGGGCGGCAATTATCTTGGTGCCTTCGTTCCTATAGGGAGCGGCTATACCTTCGTTTCGTCGGGCCTCGCGCAGTCGGAGGGCTTCAACAGCGAAGCCTCGCGCGCATGGATTTCGACGCAGCTGGGCGGGCCCGGCCTGGATTTCCGCCGCCCGATGCAGAGCGACCCCAGCCAGGACATCACTTACTGGGGCGTGAACGCCGAATTCAACCTGCAGACCGGCATTGGCAAGCTCACCGTGATACCAGCCTATCGCAAGACCCGCGAGCGTTCGGAATTCTACGGGCCGGCCTTCAATACCGGCAACGTGCGCGAAGATACCAAGCAGAGCAGCCTCGAAGCGCGCCTGGCGGGCAAGGCAGGGATGTTCGACTACGTCGTCGGCGGTTTCTATTTCAACGAGACGATCGACGCCAACAACATCTACAATCAGGAGTTCGTGCTCCCGATCCAGACCTACACGGCAAAGACCGAGAGCCTTGCCGCGTTCGGCCAACTGACTGCTCATGTTTCGGACCGCGTTCGCCTTGTCGGCGGCGCGCGCTATACGCATGACAAGAAGACGGTGAACGGCCTGATCAACAACATCATTGCCGTCTGCAACGAGAGTGCGCCGCCGTTCTGCATTGGCCAGATGCCCCACCTGCCCAACTTCTTCAACGCCGACGATGCCATTGGCTGGCTGGGCAGCAACGGCTTCATCAACACCAATGTCGCGATCAGCCCGCCCAGCAATACGACAAAGTCGGGCCAGATCATCTATCCCATGGTGAACGGTGCCAACGGGATCATCCTGAAGACGTACAACAACATCAACGACACCGACACCTTCTCGAGAGTGACGTGGAAGGCCTCTGCCGAATTCGATGTGACGCCAACCAGCCTTGTCTATGCCACGGTGGAATCCGGCTATCGCGCAGGCGGCATTCAGATGGTCGATTCCCCTTTGAAGGAAAAGTACAAGCCCGAGTTCATCACCGCATACACCATCGGCTCGAAGAACCGTTTCCTGAACAACAAGCTGCAGGTGAACCTTGAAGGCTTCATCTGGAAGTACCGCGATCAGCAGATCACGTATTTCACAGTGGATTCAAACGGCACCCTGATCAGTTCGAACGAGAATGCGGGTCGATCGACCATCAAGGGCTTCGATGTGGACGTGATCGTGAAGCCGGCGAGCGGCACGACGCTTGGTGCCAAGGTGCAGTATCTTGACAGCAAGTACGAGGAATTGACCCTGACATCGGCCATACCGTTCGACAATTTCAATTGCCCGGTTTCGGGTTCGGCCGGAACGACAAGCAACGGTTCGCCGATCATCAGCTACGACTGCTCTGGCAAGCAACTCCTGTTCAGCCCGAAGTGGACGGTGAACCTTTCGGCCGAACAGGTTGTGCCGCTTGGCAATGATCTCGAACTGGTTACCAACGTCGATACCGCGTGGCGCGACAGCCAGTGGGCAGCGTTCGAGTTTCTCGATTTCGAGCGCGTCCCTGCCTACTGGACGACTGGTGCCTCTGTCAGCCTGCGTGCGCCCGAGGGCGCCTGGGGCCTGACGGCATATGTCCAGAACATCGAGAACGAGCGTCGCAATCTTACGCCGCAGTCCTCGCCGATGGGCGTTGCCGTCGCGCATTACAGCGCACCGCGTACTTATGGGCTGCGCTTCTCGGCCAACTTCTGAGGACTTGAAGATGAATATCCTGGTGACCGGCGCTGGTGGCTTCGTTGGACGCGAGCTTGTCCGCCTGCTTCTCCATGCCGGCCATCAGGTGACGGGCATGGACTTTTCTGCCGATGCCATCCCTGAAGGTGCCAAGGCAATTGCCGGCGATCTCGGAGATGCGGAGGTCCGGAGACGCGCGATCGGATCAGGATGTGATGCCCTTGTCCACCTTGCCACCGTTCCGGGGGGAGCCGCTGAGACGGACCCGGCAGCGTCACGACGCATCAATGTCGATGCCATGTATGATCTATTGCTCGAGGCTTCGGCTGCAAACAATGGTGTGAAGATGGTCTATGCCAGTTCCATTGCCGTGTTCGGCGATCCTCTGCCACCTGTCGTGGATGACGCGACGCCGCTGAGCCCGAAAATGATCTATGGCGGGCACAAGGCGATGATGGAGCATGCCGTGGCCATGTTCTCCAACCGCGGCCTGATTGACGGGGTGACTGTCAGACTGCCAGGTATTCTCGCCCGGCCGAAGGGACCGTCCGGCATGAAGTCGGCGTTCATGTCCGATCTGTTCCACGCGCTGAAGGCTGGCGAGCAGTTCTTCTGCCCGGTTTCCGCCGGGGGAACGATCTGGGCACAGTCCGTCCGGCAGTGCGCCGAGAACTTCCGCCATGCAGTCGGGTTGAATACATCCAGCTTGCCCACCACGCGGGCCGTGACCCTTCCGGCACTGCGCGTCTCCATGGGCGACCTCGCGGCGGAGATCGCGCGACAATGCGGCGTGTCTGAAGCGCTGGTGAGTTATGGCAATGACGAGGCACTTGAAGCTGCCTTTGCTGCGCAGCCGCCTCTCCAGACTCCGGCAGCCATGCGGGCAGGTTTTGCGCATGACGGAGATCTTGCTAGACTGGTCTCCAACGCTCTCGCTGCGATCTGACGGGAGCACGGGAGATGGCAATGCGGTTCGGGCGTCTCGATCTAAATCTGCTGGTGGCTCTCGACGCGCTCCTGACAGAGCGGAGCGTAAGCCTTGCATCCGACAGGTTGTGCCTTTCGCAATCTGCCACGTCTAGCGCGCTTGGTCGCTTGCGCGAGTACTTTGGCGACGAGTTGCTCGTGGTCAAGGGAAGAACCATGATCCTGACCGCTAGGGCTGAAGAGCTCATCGAGCCCGTACGCGCGGTGCTCGAGCAGATCCGCACCACGGTTGCCGTCGCGCCGCCATTCGATCCGGCAACTGCGGATCGCACGATCCGGCTTATGGCTTCCGATTATTCAACCGAAGTCCTGTTGGCTGGGGTTCTGGCTGGAATGGAGCGGGACGCGCCCGGCATGCGGTTCGAAATTCAGCCGATGAACGACACCCCGATCGAAGCGATCGAGCGCGGCAATATCGATCTGCTTCTGACCATCGACTACGCCATCTCCGCCGACCACCCGAGCCAGCTGCTGTTTGAGGATGACTACGTCGTGGTTGGCGATCAGAATAATCCGGCTTTGGCAGGCCCGATGACCAAGGAATTGTACTTCGCACTGGGACACGTCAGTCCGCGTTTCGGCAAGGCGCGCGTGCCAGCCTTCGAGGACTGGTTTGTCAGGCGGCAAAAGCAGCAGCGCCGGGTCGAAGTCGTGGCTCCCTCCTTCCTGTCGCTGCCCGGTCTGATCCTTGGCACGAAGCGCATTGCAACCATGCATCGACGCATGGCAGAGATCGTGGTGCGATCGATGCCGCTTGTCATGCGCGAAATTCCATTCGACATCCCCCCGATCCGGGAAGCGGTGCAGTGGAACATCGCGAACAACAATGACCGTGCACTGCGCTGGGTGGTCGAACGGCTGATGTTTGCGGCGAGCAAGGATACTCCGAAACCGGATGCCAATGTTCTGGCCCTTTCAGGTGGCTTGATCGACCGCAACCAGATCGAGGTCGAGTACCGGATGAACCATCCCCAGCGTTGACCCCTTCGGCGCAGATGTGGTCACGCCCCCTCATACTGCTGAAACGGTTTGGCCCCTCCCGTCCGACAAGGCACCTGATCTCTTGAAAATCACGGTCGTGCTGCGCTGGCGGACGATTTTGCATGCGATCTGATCTTCTCGGAAGACGCGCGTGCGCCTTTCACTGGCATTCCCCAAGGCACAAAAAAGTGCCTTCTTCCGCTCTCGCGCGAACCGTTTAAGCCAACTTTCCAAGAGCAATGACAATCGCCGACCCTTCGCGGAGCATCGGGCCAATTGCATGGGAGAGCAGGTCGCAGCGACAGAGCAGCTGGAAGCTGTCTTAAGACCTACGCAGACTGCCGGCGGCGCAGATCTCGATCAGCGGTGGTAACGATCTTCGGGCGCAGCGGCACGCCATGCGCCTGCCGGGCTACGGTGCGGTCATGGCCCATCAAGCTGGACGCCAGACTTGGAACTGAAAGGAAGCAACTTGCATGAGCGCAGACGCAACCCGCTTTGACGGCAAGGTGGCCATCATCACCGGCGGCGCCGGGGGTATTGGCGCAGCCACCGCACGACTGATTAGCGCGCGGGGCGGCAAGGTGGCCGTGGCCGATATCATGATCGACCGGGCCGAGGGACTGGCTGCCGAACTGCCCGGCGCCATTGCCATCCACCTGGACCTGGAAAGCGAAGCATCGACCGAGGCGATGATCGCCACCACGGTGCAGCATTTCGGCCGGCTGGACGTGCTGCACAACAACGCGGCGCTGCTGGGCCCCGATATTGCGCAGCAGGATGGCGACGTGGAACACATGGCCACCGCGCTGTGGGACCGGACCTATGCCGTCAACGTGCGCGGCACGATGATCGCGTGCCGGGCCGCCCTGCCCCACTTGCGCGAGGTGCGCGGCAACATCGTCAACACGGTGAGCAACCTTGCGCTGCAGGGCCACCTGATCCAGGCCGCCTATTCCAGCAGCAAGGCCGCCATCATCCAGATGACGCGGGCCATTGCCGCCAGCCACGGCAAGCTGGGCGTGCGCTGCAACGCGGTGGCGCCGGGCATGACCATGACGCCGGCGCTGCGCGAAGCCTTTCCGCCCGCGCTGCGCAAGGTGGTGGAGGATGAAACCCTGCGCGAACAGCTGGGCGATCCGGAAGACATCGCCGAGGCGGCGGCTTTCCTTGCCAGTGACGCGGCCCGCAACGTGACCGGCCAGGTGCTTGTCTGCGACGGCGGCGGCGCCAGCCACGTGCCCGGCCTTGCCGGCTTCCGCAGCTTCTTTTCGGGAGAACATTGAGATGAGCCAGTACGACATTGTCGTGATGGGCGCCGGCCACAATGGCCTTGTCGCCGCGGCCTACATGGCCAAGGCGGGCAAGAAGGTGCTCGTGCTTGAGCGCAAGCCCCACTATGGCGGCGGCGTTTCCACCCGCGAATTGCTGCACCCCGGCTTCTGGCACGACGAGCACTCCAACGTGCACATCATGATCCAGGGCAATCCGATGCTGCGCGAGGACGAGCTTGGCCTGCTTTCCAAATTCGGACTGGAGTACATCTACCCCGACCTGATCCACGTCTCCATCTGGGATGACGGCACCGTCATCCGCAGCTACAAGGACCTGGACAAGACCTGCGAGGAACTGGCCCGCGTCTGCAGCCCCAAGGATGCCGAAGCCTATCGCCGGTTCGTGGAGATGAGCCAGACGGCGCTGCCGATGCTGGTCAGCGGTCTGTACAGTCCGCCGTTTCCGATGGGCGCGTTCGTGGCGATGATGGATCAGTCGGACGAAGGGCGCTTCCTGCTCGACCTGATGCAGCGCACCGCGCTCGACATCGTGGACGCCTATTTCGACAGCGAGCTGCTGAAGCTGCACATCGTGCGCATGGTCACCGAAAACCTGCAGATGCCCGATGAACTGGGCACCGGCATGGGCGCGTTCGTGATGCCCGGCATCGTCCACACCTATGGCTGTTCCATGCCCAAGGGCGGATCGGGCCAGCTTTCCCACGCGCTGGTCCGCGCCATCGAGCATTTCGGCGGCGAAGTGCGCTGCAATGCCGAAGTGAAGCGCGTGATCGTTTCGGGCGGCAAGGCGACGGGGCTGGAGCTGGTCGACGGCGAAACCTTCATGGCTCGCGACGGCGTGATCGGCGCGATCCACCCGCACGTGCTGCGCAAGTTCGTGGCCGAAACGCCCAAGCCGGTGCTGGCCCGCGCCGAGCGCGTGACGCAGTCCACGTTCTCCATCAACCTCACCCACATGACGTTGAAGGAGCGCCTGAAGCTGAAGGTCGGCAACGATTGCAATGCCATGATGACCGAGCTGATGGACTTCTACACCGTGCGCGACATGTGCCTGGAGTATGACAAGCTGCGGCGCGGCGAAGTCAGCGAGCGGCTGATCGCAGGCGGCGACAACACCATCTTCGATCCCAGCCGCGCGCCCGAAGGGGCAGGCGTGTTCTATGGCGTGAACTTCGCGCCCTATGACCTGTACCCCGGTGGCCCCGCACTGTGGGAGGAGCGCAAGATGGAAGTGGCGGACAAGGCGCTGGCCCAGTACCGCAAGTTCTATTCGAACCTCACCGACGACAACATCACCGGCCGCCTCGTGCGATCGCCGGTGGACCACGAACGCGACAGCCCGGCCAGCTTCGTGCGCGGCGACATCCATGGCTGCGCGCCGTTCTTCTACCAGTCGGCAGGGCACCGCCCGACGCCTGACCTCGGCAACCTGCGCGTGCCGGGGATCGAGGGGCTGTATCTGGTCGGCCCGTTCATGCACCCGGGTGGCGGCGTGTTCGGCGCCGGGCGCGCCACCGCGATCCAGATGATGGACGACATGGGGATTGACTACGACAAGGTATGCGGGGGGCCGGTGTAATGAGCAACGCACGCAAGAAGGTGCCGGTGGCGACGATTCTCGATGCCAACGACAAGGAACTGATGGCGATCCGCAAGATCGAGCCGGATGGCAACACTCTGGTCATTCGCGGCAAGATCTTCGGGGCCATGCCGATGGTGGCGAAGCTCACGCCTGCCGAAGCGCGCGCGGCGCTGAAGCTGCTCGATCTGCGCACCGTGCTGTTCCTGCTGACGTTCCTGTTCCGCAAGAACTGATTTCGGTTTTCTGGATTGGATCGCAGCGAAACAATGCATCTCGTCGAATTGCGATAGATCAACAATCCAAGGTCTGCGCGCCGTCATGACTCTTCCCGTAGTTTCGGGAGACCAGCGATGGCGATTATTGGAATCAGGCGGCTGACATGGTTGGTGGACGATGTCGGCGCCTGCGTTCGTTTCTTCACTGACTTCGGACTGACGCTGGTCGAACAGGATGGCGCTTCGGCAATGTTCGAAGCAGCGGACGGTTCGCAATCGCTCTTCCTCGCCCGCGGGCACGAGCGTTTGCCCAAGGGCACGGCGCAGACCGCGCGAGGCGTGCACGAGTGCATCTGGGCGGTTGACAGCGAGCAGGCTCTAGCTCGTCTCGTCGCGCGTCTTGAGCGTAGCGTGCCGATCTCGACCGATGACGAAGGAGTGGTGCACTTCGTCACCGCTTTCGGCCAGGCGATCGGTCTGCAGGTCTGGCAGCCGCGACAGGTGTTCGGCGCGCCAACGCCGCAGAACACGGTGGGCCGCATTGCCCGCCTCAACCAGCCGCGCAAATGGATCGATCGCGCTGTGCCCAAGCGTACGCACCATTGCGTCTGGACCTTTCCCGACGTGCAGGAAGCTGTCGACTTCTACCGTGACATGCTCGGCTTCCGCATCACCGACATGCAGAAGGGGTTCGGGGTCTATATGCGGGCCGATGGCGCGTACGAGCACCACAACATCTTCCTCGCCGATGCCCACGCACCGATGCCGGGCTTCAATGGCACGCTGAAGTTCCATCACGCCAACTGGGAAGTCGAGGACATCGACGAGCTCATGGTCGCCAAGAACTACCTGGATCGGCGCGGGTATACCTATGGCGACTGGAACTGGGGCTTCGGCCGCCATCGCCTGACATCTGCGCGTTCTTCTACGTTCCCTGTCCCGCCGGTGGCGAGGCCGAGTATGGCGCTGATTGCGATTGCGTCGACGACAGCTGGAAGCCGCGCATCTGGGACGGCGCCTTCGGCACGGCGATCTACATGACGAACCTCCCCGATTTCATGAAGAGCGAACCGGACTGGGACGTGACCTATGCCCGGCCGGATCAGCTCCATTACCACCGCGCAGACCCGGCCCCGCTGGCCGAAGCAGCCGAATAAGGAAGGCGATACGATGTCAAAGGCAAACCGAGTTCTCATCATCGGCGGCGGCGTGGGCGGCCTCGCGGCAGCAATCGGCCTGCACCAGCGCGGCATAGCGGTTGAAGTCGTCGAGCGCGACAAGGACTGGAAGGTCTATCACGTCGGCATCATCGTGCAGGCCAATTTCGTCCGCGCGCTCAACATGCTGGGCTTGGGGGACCGCGCTGTCGCGGCGGGCTACGCCTACCGCGGCGCGCGATTCCTCGACATCGACGGGAACGTCCTGAAGGAATTGCCCGGTGACACGGCAGTCGACGGCCTGCCCTCGGACCTCGGCCTTACCCGTCCAGCCCTGCACAAGGTGCTGACCGAGAAGGTCCGTGCTCTTGGCATTCCGGTCCAGCTTGGCGTGTCGTTCGATAGTCTCGATGACGATGGCGACGGTATCGATGTCAAGTTCACCGACGGAACCTGCGGCAGGTATGATCTGGTGATCGGTGCGGATGGCAACTACTCCGCCGTCCGCAAGGCGCTCTGGCCCGAAGCGAAGCCCCAATACACGGGGCAGGGCGTATGGCGCTACAACGTGCCCCGGCCGGAAGGGCTGGAGTGGGCAGACATCTACATCGGCAAGGACAAGGGCAAGGCCGGGTATTGCCCTCTGACGCCTGAAGAGATGTACATCTTTGCGGTCTTCGAAGAACCTGGCAATCCCCGGTTCCCTGCCGAAACGCTCGCGGCCGAGATGCGTCGCCGCCTCGAGGGATACGGCGGCATCCTGGCTGAGGCGGCGCGGCATGTCACCGACCCTTCGCTCGTGGTCTATCGCCCGTTGGAAGCCTGCATCATGCCGGCTCCTTGGTATCAAGGGCGGATTGTTCTCATTGGCGATGCTGCGCATTCCGCCACACCACACTTGGGCCAAGGCGCGGCCATGGCCGTCGAGGATGCGGTTGTGCTGGCCGAGGAAGTCGCGGAGCGCGAAGTAGACAGCGCTCTGGCGGCGTTCATGGAACGGCGGTTCGAACGCGCAAAGCTGGTTGGCCTGAGTTCGATCCGGCTTGGCGAGTGGGAAATGCATCCGGAAAGCGCCGGCGATCCGATGCAGCTGACCGATCAGATTCGGAAGAAACTTGCCGAACCCGTCTGATCCATTTGCGGTATCGATATCACGGGTCCGGAAACTTTGGTTTCCGGACCTTGCGGTTATTAGGCATGACAGTCCGGCTAAGGGGACTTCCGGAGTAATCATGCCACCCAAGGATTCTACAGCCGTCATCGGTATCGAACGTGTCGTTTTCGGCGTGACCGACATCGCTGAGCATACCCGCTTCTGGGTCGATTTCGGCCTGCAGATCGAACACGCCAGCGAAGAGGAGGCGTCCTTTCTCCTGCCATCCGGTAGTCGCCTCGTGCTTCTGCCGCATGGGGATGCCCGGCTGCCTTCACCTGATCCCTATGTCGGTGACGGGATCAAGGAGACTGTCTGGGGGGTCGACACGACCGAAAATCTCGAGTTGCTCGCCGCGAGCCTGGCCAGCGAAGTGCCGGTCGCCCGGGACGCGGATGGAACCGTGCATTGTGTTTGCCCGGATGGCCAGCCCATTGCCCTGCGTGTCTGGCAGAAGAAGCCGGTGGTTTCGGAAGCCAGCCCGGTCAACACGCCGTCAAGCTGGCCGCGCTTCAACCAGCACCGCATCTGGCGGAAGCGGGCACGGCCAAAGACGATCAACCACGTCGTCTTTTTCAGCACCGACTATGTCGGCAGCTTCGAGTTCTACGAACGGCACCTCGGCTTCCGCTATGTCGATCATTCGAAGGGGACCGGTATCTTCGCCCGGGCGGGGGGTACGTTCGAGCATCATTCGATCTTCTGGGTGAACTGCGATCTTCCCATCGCTCCGGATCACTTCAAGTTCATGCATATCGCATTCGGCTGCGATGACATCGACGAGGTCATGCTCGGCGCCAACATCATGGACAACAAGGGCTGGAAGAATACCACCATGAACACGAGTGGCGGTATCTCCCGGCACCGTATCTCGAGTGCAATCTATTATTATTGCGAGATTCCCGGGCATGCCGGCGAGGCCGAATATCATGCCGACACGGATTATGTCGACGATGGGTGGGTGCCGCGTGCGTGGGACTTCAAGTTCGGCTCGCTGCTCTGGTCGCACAACGCTCCCAAGATCTTCCGGGGCGACGACATCCCCTGGGACATGACCTTCGACCACGACCGTAAAAGCTTCGATCCCTATCGTCGCTCCAAGCCCGGGAAACGTCCGATCGAGGGCGATCTGGCAAATCTGACCGAAGAGGACGAGCACGCCATCTGAGATTGCAAAAAGGGGCGCCCCGACAGAGAGGCGCCCCTATTCGTCTTATTGCATGGGATCGGAGCAGGCCCAGACTTCAGCTGTGGGCAGAGGATCCCCAATCTGACCTTGGGTCAATGGATTCGGGGCCTCGTTCGTCGCGGAGTCAGACCGCGCCCTCCACGAATTCGATCAGATTGCCCGCACAGTCACGTATAAAGCATCCCTTGCCGAAGCTTTCGCGCACGACCATCGCGATGTCCGCACCTTTCTGTTCCATTTCCGCTACAAAGGAATCCAGATCGGCGACCTGAAAGGCGACATGCTTGTTGCCGTGCGTCTGAACGTCGCGTGGTGGGTAGCGGCGTTCGTCCGGCAGGGGGGCTGCCCCCTCGACCTCAAAGATTTCGAACCGGAGAGGCCCCTTGCGCAGCATGGCCGTGTGGCTCCTCGCGGCCTCGATGTAGAAGCGGTGTTCCACGGTGAAGCCGAGGATCGTGCCATACCATTCGATCGCCTGTTCGAGCGAGGGGACCGACACGCCGCCGTGATGGAAAGTAAAGTCAGCCATGAGGTCTACACCATTTCGTTGAATGTTTGGGCGCACCAGTCTGCGATGTAGTCGCGCATGGCGGTGCCGTTGTCGGCGCC
>NZ_JBXAFX010000014.1:0-98799 GCF_058793515.1 Novosphingobium sp. GW835-FHT14H07 | reverse complement strand
ATCGGTCCGCTCCTTTCCTCTTCAAGCACCAGCATCATATCCGATGCCGGGGAAAAGGGGCGGGCCATCCCATAAAGCATGATCGCGGATGGGGGCGACGACGAATGAGGTACCCCGCCGCAGAAAAGCTGGAGATTATCAGGATCGTCGAGCAGTCGCACCTGCCGGCCAAGCACACTCTGGACAAGCTGGGTATTCCTCGCCGGACGTTCTACCGCTGGTATGACCGCTTCCTTGAGGGCGGTCCTGAAGCCCTGGAGGATCGCCCCTCGGCGCCGAGCCGGGTGTGGAACCGCATCACCGAGGATATCCGCGCGCAGATCGTCGAGATGGCGCTCGAGGCGACCGAGCTTTCCCCTCGCGAACTGGCGGTGCGCTTCACCGACGAGAAGCGCTATTTCGTGTCGGAAGCCACGGTTTACCGCCTGTTGAAGGCCCATGACCTGATCACCAGTCCAGCCTATACCGTGATCAAGGCCGCTGACCAGTTCCACACGAAGACCACCCGGCCGAATGAGATGTGGCAAACCGACTTCACCTACTTCAAGATCATCGGGTGGGGCTGGATGTACCTGTCGACCGTGCTCGACGACTACTCGCGCTACATCATTGCCTGGAAACTGTGCACCAACATGCGCGCCGAGGACGTCACTGACACGCTGGACTTGGCCCTCAAGGCATCGGGCTGCGACAGCGCCACGGTCCTGCACAAGCCCCGGCTACTATCCGACAACGGCCCCAGTTACATCGCGGGCGAACTCGCCGAGTACATCGAGGCCCAGCAGATGAGTCACGTCCGTGGCGCCCCGTTGCATCCGCAAACGCAGGGCAAGATCGAGCGCTGGCACCAGACCTTGAAGAATCGCATCCTGTTGGAACATTACTTCCTGCCCGGCGACCTCGAAGCCCAGATCGAAGCGTTCGTGGAGCACTACAATCACCAGCGCTACCACGAGAGCCTGAACAACGTGACGCCCGCTGACGCCTACTTCGGCAGGGCTCCCGCTATCATCAAGCGTCGCGAAACCATCAAGCAAAAAACCATCGAATATCGCCGCTTGCTTCACCGCAAGCTCGCCGCCTAACATCAACCCCCAGACGAGGCTCGCTCTCCGCTAATCCACGCCCCGATCTGTGCCAAATGTCTCGACGACGGACACTCGGCGCAGGAGGCCTGACCGCCAACCGCGAGTCCGAGCAAGGCGCGTACCTCGTCCAGGGTAAAGCCCAGCTCCCTCGCGCGGCGCACGAAGCCCAGGCGAGCCACGTCCTCCCGGCCATAGCTGCGGTAGCGGCCCCGCCGCGGCGGAGCGGGCAGCAGCCCGATCCGCTCGTAATAGCGGATCGTCTCGATGTTGCATCCGGTGCGGCGTGAGAGTTCGCCGATCTGGATCGCGCCGGTTGCGGCCATCCCCAAAATACCTCTTGAGTCTGTAGTCGCTACAGATGTTAGGACAGCTCAATGCCCGCCACAAGGAGTCGCCCGTGACCCAGACGCCAAGCCCGCCTAAGGGGATCGGCACCGCCACGCTCACGCTGGCGGGGATCGCTGCGGCGTTCGGCGTCGCCGCCTGCTGTGCGCTGCCGATCCTCTTCGCATCCGCCGGGATCGGCGCAGCTTGGCTCGGCGGCGTGGCCATTGTCGCCGCGCCGTATCGCACGCCGCTTCTCCTCATTGGCGCATTGTGCCTGCTTGCCGGCGCGGCGCTGCTGTTGCGCCAGCAAGTTACGGCGGCGCGCTGTGGGCCGGGCGGCATATGCACGCCGCGCTGGATGCGTGTTCTCACGCTCATCGGATTGCTGCTCGGTGCGGCCCTGCTCTGGGCAGGCTATCGCTATGTCTGATGCCACCCCCGAGCTGCGCTCGACGCTGACCTGTCCCCACTGCGGTCATCGGGCGACGGAGACCATGCCGACCAATGCCTGCCAGTATTTCTACGACTGCCGGGGTTGCGGCGCGGTCCTCAAGCCCAAGCCGGGCGATTGCTGCGTCTATTGCTCCTACGGCGACGTGCCCTGTCCGCCGATCCAGGAGAGCGGCGGCAAGGCGTGCTGCGGCTGAGGAGGGCGGGCGATGGCGCGCGCATCATCCGCTGAAGCCGCCTTTGGATCGACGGTTACATTCCCGGCGGTGCCGTTGTCCCGGACTGGAGCGCAGTCACAACACCCAGCGCCCGCGCAGCCCTGACGGCACTGTTCGCGGCGTTCATCGGTTCGAAGTGGCGCGGGATGGACGGCGTCGAGGAGCGGGTCCGGCGCGCCGTGCTTCAAGCCTATGCTGCCGATGGTCGCTCGCCGGTGCCGGCACAGATCGCCGCCGCATCGGGACTCCCCTCCGGCGAGGTCGGCTCGGCCCTGCAGCGGCTCGCCGGGCGCGATCTCGTGGTCCTCGACGGCGCGGGCCGGGTGACCGGCGCCTATCCGTTCACCGACGGCCCCAGCGAACATCAAGTCGAAGTCAGCGGAGTGACCATGAGCGCCATGTGCGCCATCGACGCGTTGGGGATCGGCGCCATGCTGGAGCGGGACTGCATGATCCGCTCGGCCTGCCGCCAGTGCCGGCGCACGCTCGCCATCCATACCCCCAGCCGCGGCCGCGAGCTGGAAGAGGTTGAGCCGGGCGCGATCGTCGTCTGGTCCGGCCGTCGCTATGCCAGTGGCTGCGCGGCATCGTCGCTCTGCACCTTGCAGGCCTTCTTCTGCGATGACGATCATCTGGCGGCCTGGTGCGCGAGCGGTCCGGTCGGAGCCGATGACGGCATTCGTCTGTGCCTGGCCGAAGCGCTCGAGGTTGGGCGCGCGATTTTTGCGCCGATGCGGATGGAGATGCGACCATGGCTTCCTACGACCTGATCGTCATCGGCAGTGGCACGGCAGCGCAGGTCGCGGTCGGCCGGGTCCGTGCCGCTGGATGGTCCGTCGCCGTCATCGATCACCGTCCGTTCGGCGGCACCTGTGCGCTGCGTGGCTGCGATCCCAAGAGGATGCTGGTCAGCGGCGAGGAAGCGATCGACGCGGCAAGGCGCATGGCCAGACATGGCGTCGACGGCACGCTGGCGATCGACTGGCCCGACCTGATGGCGTTCAAGCGGACCTTCACCGATCCGATCCCCGCCAAGCAGGCGCACCGCTACGCCGAGCTCGGTGTCGACGCATTACACGGTGTTGCTCGCTTTGCCGGCCCAGACACGATCGTGGTGGAAGGCCGGACATTGCGGGCCCGCCATATCCTGATCGCCAGCGGCGCGCGTCCAGTCCCGCTCGGCATTCCGGGCGAAGATCTGGTGAGCACAAGCGATGCGTTCCTGGAGCTTCAGGCCCTGCCGCGCCGGATCGTGCTGATCGGCGGCGGCTATGTCGCTGCGGAGTTCTCGCATCTGGCGGCCCGAGCGGGCGCAGAGGTCACCATCCTACAGCGGGCCGAGCGGCTCCTGCCGCACTTCGATCCCGACCTGGTGGGCTGGCTGACGCCCCGGTTCGAGGCGCTCGGCATCCGCGTCGAGACCGGTGCCACCGTTACCCGGGTCGAGCGCAGCGGGAGCGGTCTGCTGGTCCACGCCGAGCGCCAGGGCGAGCCTGATCTCAGCGTCGCCGCCGATCTCGTCGTTCATGCCGCCGGGCGCGGTCCTGACCTCAAGGCGCTCGACCTGTCCGCCGGCGAGGTGGCGGTGCAGGACGGGCGCCTGCAGCTCGACGCGCATCTGCGGAGCATTTCCAACCCGCGGGTCTATGCCGCCGGCGACGCTGCCGGAGTCGGGCCGCGGCTGACGCCGGTGTCCAGCCACGATGCCAAGGTAGTTGCCGCCAACCTCCTGGATGGCCCGACGCACCAGCCGGACTATCGCGGCGTGCCGAGCGTGGCCTTCACTCTGCCGCCGATCGCCGCCGTCGGACTGTCAGAGGAGGCGGCGCGCCGCGGCGGCGTCGCGCTCCGGGTCAACGCAGCCTCGACGCCAGACTGGTTCACCGCCCGCCGCCTCGCCGAGCCGGTCTACGGCCATAAGCTGCTGATCGACGAGGACACGGACCTCATCCTCGGCGCGCATCTCGTGGGGCCGAACGCCGACGAGGTAATCAACGTTTTCGGTCTGGCAATCCGCCACGGCCTCACCGCGGCCGATCTTCGCTCCACCATGTTCGCCTATCCGACCGGCGCCTCCGACGTCGGCTACATGCTGACTTAACGCACGAGCGCCACTGCCATGGCGGCCGATCCCTCGCGCGATCGGCCGCTTCGCGATGCATGTCGATGCGGGCTGTCGCCCGCCATTAAGCGGACGCCGCTTGCGCGGCGGCTCCGATTTTTTGGCCTCTCCCTCGATGCGGGAGTGGTCGGCGCTCCCTGCTAGGCCCGCCGCGGCGCGCTGCAAGCCTCGGCTTCGCCGGGCTGCTCCATTTCATTTCGCCCCTGCGGGTGCAGCCCGCCGCTTCAGCAGGCCTCTCCGGTCGCTCTCGCCGCCCACCCCCGCCTCGGGGGAGGCCATGGGGCTTTTGGGCAGTGCTGGAGGCAACCGATGGTTTTCACCTTCCAACCGCCATTTTGGGCTGGACTGTCAGGATATGTAGCCGAACTCGGATCAGCCTTCCTCGCCGCCGACCTTGGTCTGGCGCTTGAACCGCGCGCCGATCACGCTGCTTACATTGGAAGCTGGGTGCAGGTCCTGAAGAACGACCGCCGCGCGATCGTACAGGCCGCAGCACATGCCGAGCGTGCCGTTGCCTATCTCCACACGCTGGCAAAGCCCGCTGTTCAGCAGGAGGCAGCCTGATGGACGATCTTGCGACCCTGATCGTGGAGCGCGGCCTTGCCGCCTCCACATACCTGCTCGACCTCAACCGCACCCTGTCTGTGCCCCGCGACTTTCCTCTCTCCCATCCATGGTCCCTGCCCTCGCGGCTCTTTCGGTTTCCGATCGAGGTCAGTGCAGGACTTGATGAAGCGCCGCGACGCATCGGTCTGATGCATCCGCTTCTGGCCGATCACCCCTTTGTGCGCCACGTCGAGGAGGTGCTGGGCACTGTGCTTGATCCCGATGGCGCCCCGAACGCCTATGGTGTGAGCAATGCGCGCAGTGGCCTGTGGTGGCATGCCGTCGATCTGGTCAGTGCCGGGCAATGGCGTGCGCTTCTCGAAACGCGATGCTTTACCACCGAAGAGGAAATCGCACGCGCTGTGGCCTATGGCCTGTCCTATTCGGCCCACGATGGCAGGCGGCAGGGCTATCTTTCTGTGAGCGAAGCCCGTGCGATCATGGCGGCGATCGATGCGCCCGAGCCTGCAGGGCGGTGCGGATTGCTGGCGTTCTCAAAGCCATCGCCGTGCCAGCCCGGCAATGGTGCCGCACACTGGCCGATCAACCATCCCGCACTCCGCGCCAACCCCGTTGCGTGGGCCCTGATCCACGGTATCGAAAGCGGCTGGTTCGCCCACGACCGCGCCGGGTTCCTGCAATGGACAGAAGCTGGGCGCGAGCGTTTTGCCGCAGGCGATGCCTCGACCTTTGTCTCGTCGACCGGTCAGGGCGCATTCGCGTTCTGACCGTGCAAGCCCGTCAATTGTGGCGCGCCCGTTCCGGGCTGCCGCATTCCAGCCCACCCGCAGCCACCCCGGTGCGGGCTTGAAATCAGCTGAGGCCCTTGGAGAAGCTTCTTCCGCTTACGCGCCGTTTACGATCAAGGCCTTATTCTTCAGAGATGGCTGATATCCACCAGTTCAGACCTCGGCGAAATCGTCCGGGAAAACCGCGTCGCGTCTACCAGGCGCCGCGGCCAATTCGAAATCGCGCCCGCGTACTGCGCTGGACGGGAATTGCGGCTGTATTCGGCTTACTCGTTGGCACGGCAAGCGTCGCAGTGACGCCTGGGGGCACAGAACAGATCATGGCCAAGCTTGACACCGCCGCTGTCGGTCTTGGCTTGGCCCGCGAGCGCGCACCGCAGCAAGGCGACTACTGGCCGAATTGCGACGCCGCCCGCGCTGCGGGGACTGCGCCAATCTATCTGGGTGAGCCGGGCTATCGCGAAGGCCTCGATGGAGACGGCGACGGGTCGCTTGCGAGCCCTACCACGGCAGTTCAAGGCGGTGGCGGCGGAGCCATTGGGGCACCTGACGTCTGGCTGCGTCCTCTCCGACAGCTAGGCTGGCCCTGACGACGCAGGAAACGAAGCTGCAGCTGCTTGGAAGCTGTCTCCCTGATCTGCCTCTGAGCCTTGCCAATTCTGGCAAGCGCAGCGCCCAGCCGGTCTTGCCCGGTTCGGTCAGCGCTGCAACCCGGCTGCGCCGGGTCCTACACTGGCGTTGCGGCCCTGCGGGTGCAGACCGACCTTTGCGACCAGGCGGGACGGCTTTGCGTCGCTGCCCTTGCCATCATGGCAGACAAGTAGACGGCTGGAGGCTTCCCATGTCGTGCTCACTGCCCCGTTTCCTGCGCCGTCTTTCTCCTTGTTCACGCTGGACGACCCGCCACCGCCGCAGGGCGATGCAATCGGCGATCGACGCCCTGCCGGCGTTTCACCAGCAGGTCTTCCAACTCATGCGGTTCGAGAACCTGTCGATCAGTCAGGCTGCTGAGCGGCTTCAGTGCGAGGCCGAGACAGTGGAAACCGCCTTTGCCGAGGTGCTGATTGCACTGGTGCAGTCGGTTTCCCCGGATCCGTGAGAGTGATGCTGAACAGACCTGATAAAGCGAAACGAGCGCCCAGAAGCGCCTTCGCACCTACCGGAATATCAGGTTTGCCCGTTCTTGAGCGTGTCAAGGTAATCGGCCCACCACTGCGCCATCTCCACGCGCTCTGACCAATGCGCGCCCCTGTGATATGCGGCACGAACCTGGTCGCGATCCTTGTGAGCAAGAGCCCGCTCGATTGCATCAGGCGTCCACTTCCCCGATTCGTTCAGCAACGTGCTCGCCATCGCCCGGAAGCCGTGGGCGGTCATCTCGTTGCCGGTATAGCCCAGCCGTCGCAGCGCCGCATTGACCGTGTTCTCTGACATCGGTGCTCGAGGGGTCCGGATCGAGGGGAAGACGTACTTTCCATCGCCTGTGAATGCGCCAGCTTCCTTCAACACAGAAATCGCTTGCCGGGACAATGGCACGACGTGTTCGATCCTGCCCTTCATCTTCTCGGCAGGGATGCGCCAGACTGCCTCGGTCAGATCGATTTCGCTCCACTCTGCGTGGCGAAGTTCGCCCGGACGGACAAACACAAGGGGAGAGAACTGGAGCGCATACTTGGTTGTCGGATAGCCTTCATAGCCATCGATCGCGCGGAGCAGTTCGCCGACCTGTTTCGGTTCGAGAATTGCCGCGAAGTGCTTGGGCTTTCGACTGGAAAGCGCTCCCCGCAAATCGCGCGTCGGGTCACGATCGACCAGTTGATTGGCCACTGCGAACCGGAAGACCTGACCGATGAACTGCAGCGTCCTGTGCGCCTTCTCATCGTTGCGCGCAGCTTCGTAGGGCCGAACCGAATCAAGGATTTCGCCGGGTTTTATGTCGACGATTGGTCGCTTGCCGAGGGGTTTCTCCACCAATGACAGAAACCACTCCCGCTTTCGTACGGTTGCCTCTGCCTTTCCGTCGCGCTTGTTCTTCTCGATACAGGCACGTGCAATTGAAGCGAATGTGTTGTCCGCGTTGATACGTGCAACGCGCTTGTCCAGCTGCTTCTTTTCAGCTGGGTCTTCGCCTTTTGCGAGGCTCGACCTTGCCTTGTCGCGCATCTCCCGCGCCTCCTTGAGGCTCAGGTCGGGATAGGCCCCCAGTGACAGCTTCTTTTCGGCCCCCAGCGCATTGCGGAATTTCACTTTCCACAGCTTGCCCCCCGCCGGCGTGATCAGCAGATAAAGCCCCTTCTCGTCGGAGACCTTGTAGGCCTTGTCTCGGGGCTTCAAGGCGCGGACGCCGGAGTCGGAAAGGGACATTTGGGGGCCTCTTAAATTGGGGCTTTCAAAAGGCCCCCAGACAGGCCCCCAAAGCATGCCGGATATCGGCGCACAGAGGTGAACACTGGCGGTGGGCCAGCGCTAAGAATGGTAGATTTCCGGGATTTTTCAACCTTCAGCGGTTGTTAGCGATGAAGGAAATGGTGCCGCTTACGTGACTCGAACACGTGACCCCATCATTACGAATGATGTGCTCTACCAACTGAGCTAAAGCGGCGTGCCTCTTGGGCAGGGGCGCCGTTTAGCCAGCACCCGGGTGCTAGGCAACCCTTTTTCGCCTCGCGCCGGAGCGATTCACGTTGCCCGGTCGGCGCTCCATTCGCTGACAGCCGCAACCATGGCATTTGCGATGTGCGCAACATCCTCCTCTTGGGCGACAAGCGGGGGCGTGGTGTACAGGATATCTCGGAACGGGCGAAGCCAGACACCACTTGCGATGCAGCTTTCGGAAAGGCGGTCGGCGGGCGCAGGACCATCCAGCTGGATCACGCCGATCGCACCGCGCACGCGCACGTCCCTCACCCCAGGCAATTCCCGGGCAGGTTCGAGCAACGCCTGAAGCTGACGACCGATTGCGCGGGCCTGGGCAAGACGCGGTTCCTGTTCGAAAAGATCAAGCGAAGCATTGGCCGCTGCACAACCCAGGGCATTGCCCATATAGGTCGGCCCATGCATCAAAGCATGCATCGGATCGTCGGACAGGAAGCCTTCGTGGATACGGCGACTGGCGATCGTGGCGGCAAGTGGCAGTGTCCCGCCGGTCAAGGCTTTGGACAACGTGACAATGTCCGGCTGCACGCCCGCGATCTCACAGGCAAACATCGCGTCGCCAAGCCGTCCAAGCCCCACGAAAATCTCGTCGAAGATCAGCAGGAGTTCGTGGGTATCTGCAAGGCGCCGAAGAGCCTGCAATGTAAACGGATCGTGAAAGACCATGCCGCCCGCACCCTGTACCAAGGGCTCGACAACAATGCCGGCAAGATCCTTGCCATGCTGCTCCAGCAGTTCGCCGAGCGCAGCCTCTTGCGCAGCATTCGTGGGGAGGTTGACCACGATCTGTTCAAGCAATGCGCCCTTGAACAGGCTGTGCATGCCTTCGTCGGGATCGCAAACGCTCATCGTTGCGAAGGTATCGCCGTGATAGCCGCCCTTGAAGCAGAGGAACTTCACTCGGCGCCGTCCGCGATTGAGCCAATATTGCGAAGCCATTTTCATTGCGACTTCGACGGCGACCGAACCGGAGTCGCTGAAAAAGACGTGGTCCAGATCGCCGGGCAGCAATGCAGCGAGCCGTTGTGCCAAGGTATAGGCCTGCTCATGGGCCAGACCGCCAAGCATGACATGGGGCAACGTCTCAAGCTGGCGACGTACCGCAGCCTCGATATGCGGGTGGCGGTAGCCATGAACACAGGCCCACCAGCTGGAAATGCCGTCTATCAGCTCCCTTCCGTCGGAGAGACGAAGCCGAGTACCGGCCGCAGATGCCACCGGCAGGGGAGCTCTGGCAGTCTGCATCTGGGTGTACGGGAGCCACACATGCTTCCGGCCCTTGTCGAACCAGTCTGGCGCGGTCATGTGACTGTCCTTATCCTGCGTGGCTTGTGCTGAAGGGCCGCACGAAACGGCCAGCGTCCGATCGCTTCCCATGGTCCGCCCAGATAGCGGTGCAGCGCCAGCCCGGCAAAGGCAAAGCGGGAAGGCTCGAAATTGCGCGCCAGCAGTTCTTGCAATGCACGCGCTTCGCCTTGCGAGACCTTGTTCTGTATGGTCACGTGGAGACGGGGGCGATGGCTGTCCTGCACCGTCAGCATTCCCTGAAAGTGCTCGGCAATAGAATCGCGCAGGGCGATCATTGCAGGACTTTCGATCAGGAACGCGGTGCCCGTGCCAAGATCCATGACGCGCCGCAACTGCGCATCGACCGGGGGCGTGGCGCTCGCCATCCGAGACAGCAGATCGCGCGCCTCCGCCTCAACCTGCGGGGGCAGCGAATGGAACAGCGTGACATGGGCCGAGATCCAGTTGCGCTCCGCGGGGAAGTGGGCGCGGCGCAGACGATCAAGCCGGGCCTGCAATTCTGGCGGAAGGCTAGCCGTCACCACCAGCGGCGCTGTTCGGGAAGGATGCGATACCACCGCATCTGCCTGAGCAGCATTCACAGCGTTTTCAAGAGAAATGGAGAAGTGGGAACATTCGGCAAAGTCGAGACGGCGGCACGCGTCCGCTGCCCGGCACAGCCGGAATGTTCCCTGGATACTGGAGAAGCAAGCTCCTCCCGTGCCTCCGGGGCAGAGGTTTAAGCGATGTTACTTAATAATGGAAGAACCTGCGCTTATCGGAAATCCTGCCGAATCGGTTCCAGGTCACAGGTCGCCGCGCGCCTTGCGCAGCGCGAACCATTTGGCAACATTAGCGTTATGCTGTTGCAAGGTGTCTGCGAAGACGTGGCCACCGGTCCCATCGGCAACCATGAATAATGCTTCCGTTTCGGCAGGATCAAGCACCGCGGCAATCGAGTCGCGGCCCGGATTGGTGATCGGGCCTTTCGGCAGTCCAACCATCGTGTAGGTGTTGTATCCGTTCACGGCCTGGATTTCGGACTGGCGAATGCGCCGCCCGAGCGGCTTGCCCTTGGTGATAGGGTAGATGATCGTCGGATCGGCCTGCAGCAGCATGCCCTTGCGCAAGCGATTGGAGTAAAGCCCGGCCACCATGCGGCGCTCCTCGGGCTTGCCGGTTTCCTTTTCGACGATGGAGGCGAGGATCAGAGCCTCCTGTGGCGTCTTGGCGACGGTGCGAGGGCTGCGCTTGGCCCAAAGCTCGGCCAGCGTCTTGTCCATTGCTGCCTGCATGCGTTTGAGCACTGCGGCACGTGGTTCGCCCTTCTGCCAGTCGTAGCTGTCCGGCAGGACGGAGCCTTCCTCGGGAGCGGAGATCTCGCCAGTCAGATCCTTGTTGGCCGACAGGCGCTCGGCGACGAGGATAGACGGCATGCCCTCGGGAACGGTAATCAGGCGGCGGATGACCTTGTCACCCTTCAGGATTTCAAGAACGGTCGCTTCGCTGGCCCGTCTGGGAATCAGGAACGAGCCTGCCTTGATGTCGGTGCCTCCGCCAAGCAGCTTCGCCCGCAGCTTGAACAGTGTGGCCGAGCCGATCGCACCCTGCCCTTGCAGATCGTCAGCCAGAGCACTCAGGCCCTCGCCTTCGCCAACATCAAATTCGATCTGCTGCTCAAGGGGGCCGGAAGCGTACCAGCCACCCACGAGCCAGCCGGCGAGAGAAAGCAAGATGACGGCTGCCGCAAGCAACGGCAGCCGGGATGGACGACGGCGGGCCATCGCTTGCGTCCTTAGTCTTCGATCGCCTTGACGATCACGCTGGCATTGGTGCCGCCAAAACCGAACGAATTGTTCAGTGCCGCACGCACCTTGCGCTGGCGTGCCTTGAGCGGGACAAGGTCTACGCCCTCGGTGCCTTCGTCGGGGTTGTGCAGGTTAAGCGTCGGCGGAACGATCTGGTCGCGGATGGCGAGGATGCAGAATATCGTCTCGACCGCGCCGGCACCGCCAAGCAGGTGGCCGATGGCCGACTTGGTGCTGCTCATCGAAGCGCCCGAAAGATCATCGCCGAGCACGCGCTTGACCGCAGCCAGTTCGATCGTGTCGGCCATGGTCGAAGTGCCGTGAGCGTTGACGTAATCAATGTCGCCCGGCTCCATACCCGCCTTGCGCATCGCCATGCGCATGGCGAGTTCGGCGCCCTTGCCTTCAGGGTGGGGCGCAGTGACGTGGTAGGCGTCGCCAGAGAGGCCGTAACCGACGACTTCGGCGTAGATCTTCGCCCCACGCGCCTTGGCATGCTCGTATTCCTCGAGCACGACAACGCCTGCGCCTTCCCCCATCACGAAGCCATCGCGGTCCTTGTCGTAAGGACGGCTCGCCTCTTCGGGACGGTCGTTGTAGCTGCAGTTCAGTGCGCGGGCCTGCGCGAATCCGGCCACGCCCAAGGGGTTGATGGTGCTTTCCGCACCACCTGCCAGCATCACGTCGGCATCGCCGTCCTTGATCATGCGCGCGGCATCGCCGATCGAGTGCGCGCCGGTCGAGCAGGCAGTGACCACAGCGTGGTTTGGACCCATCAGGCCGTACTTGATCGAAACCTGGCCGGAGATCAGGTTGATCAGGCGGCCGTGGACGAAGTGCGGAGAGACGCGGCCCGGGCCCTTCTCGTGCAGGACAATCGATTCGCTTTCGATGCCCGGAAGGCCACCGATGCCCGAACCGATCGAGCAGCCGGTGCGCATCTTGAGATCGTCGTCCATGTCGGCAAGGCCGGCGTCTTCGAGCGCCTGTCCAGCGGCATCGATGCCGAACACGATGAATGGATCGACCTGACGCTGGATCTTGTGATCGACACGCTTTCCGGCATCAAAGCCGTATTCGTGGTCAGCAGGCTTTACCTCGCAGGCGATCTTGCACTTCTGGTCGCTGGTGTCGAACTTGGTAATCAGGCCCGCGCCGCTCTTGCCGGCGAGCAGGTTCTTCCACACGGTATCCACGTCTGCGCCCAGCGGGGTGACGAGGCCAAGTCCGGTTACGACGACACGACGCATTGAAATCTCCGGAAAATAAGCAAACAGGCCCAGCCCCTGAATTAGGGCTGAGCCTGCCGAAGTCCTCCCCTGCCCGACATCGAGTGCCTTGGCAGCCCTTCGACACGCTCAGGGCAATAGGGGGATGTGGGCGATCAGCCCTTGTTTTCGTCGATGTACTTGATCGCGTCCGAAACAGTCGAGATCTTCTCGGCCGCATCGTCGGGGATCTCGACGCCGAATTCTTCTTCGAACGCCATCACCAGCTCAACGATGTCGAGCGAGTCAGCGCCCAGATCGTCGATGAAGCTGGCTTCTTCGGTGACCTTGTCAGCCTCGACGCCGAGGTGCTCGACAACGATCTTCTTAACGCGGTCGGCGGTATCGCTCATGAAATGCCCCTTCGAAGGAAAGCGGTTGGTTATCTGTTTCGGACTTCGCCCTAATCAACGCAAAGGGCGCTGGCAAGAGGCGCGCTGTGGATCACCTCAGCGCACGCCCTGTCCGTCTCAGCCTTTTGTCTGCTCGACGACGCGGATGTTCAGCTCGCGCAGCTGCTTGAGTGCGGCAGGAGACGGTGCACCCATCAGCAGATCCTCGGCGCGCTGGTTCATCGGGAACAGCGTGATCTCGCGCAGATTCTGCGCACCGCAGATCAGCATGACGATGCGATCGACGCCAGCGGCCATGCCACCATGCGGCGGCGCGCCATACTGGAAGGCGCGATAGAGGCCGCCGAAGCGCTCTTCCACGTCAGCCTTGGACAGACCGACGATCTCGAATGCCTTGACCATCGTTTCGGGCGACTGGTTGCGGATCGAACCCGAGGCGATCTCGAAGCCGTTGCAGACGAGGTCGTACTGGAAGGCGTTGATCGTCAGCGGGTCCTGGGTGTTCAGCGCCTCGATCCCGCCCTGCGGCATCGAGAACGGGTTGTGGCTGAACTCGACCTTCTTGTTCTCCTCATCCCACTCGTAGAACGGAAAGTCGACGATCCAGCACAGCTCGAACCGGTCCTTGTCGATCAAGCCAAGCTGATCGGCGACGCGGGTGCGGGCGGCACCGGCAAGCTTGGCGGCCTGGCTCTCCTTGCCCGCAGCGAAGAAGCAGCCGTCATCCGGGCCGAGACCGAGCTTGTCGAACAGCGCGGCCATCTTGTCGGCGCCGTGGTTCTTGGCGATCGGCCCGCCAAATTCGCCACCCTTGCGAGTGACATAGCCCAGACCTGCGTGGCCTTCGGACCGCGCCCAGTCATTCATGTCGTCGAAGAACTTGCGGCTCTTGTCTGCCGTGCCCGGTGCCGGGATCAGACGCACGACGCCACCGGTGCCGACGATCTTCTCGAACAGGCCAAAGCCCGACTGGGTGAATTCTTCCGAAACATCCGAGATGATGATCGGGTTGCGCAGATCCGGCTTGTCCGAACCGTACTTGAGCATCGCTTCGGCATAGGGAATGCGCGGAAAGCTGCCAGTCGGCGTCACCGAGCGTCCGTTGGCAAATGCTTCGAATACGCCGCCGATGACCGGCTCCATCGTCTCCCAGACCTCTTCCTGGGTCACGAAGCTCATCTCGAGGTCGAGCTGGTAGAATTCGCCCGGCAGACGGTCGGCACGCGGATCCTCGTCGCGGAAGCAAGGGGCGATCTGGAAATAGCGGTCGAAGCCCGCCACCATCAGCAGCTGCTTGTACTGCTGCGGCGCCTGCGGCAGTGCATAGAACTTGCCGGGATGGATGCGGCTCGGCACGAGGAAGTCGCGCGCACCTTCGGGCGAGGATGCGGTGAGGATCGGCGTCGAGTATTCCGTGAACCCTGCGCCTTCCATGCGGCGGCGCATGTCGGAGATGACCTTGGTGCGCGTGACGATGTTTGCGTGCAGCGTCTCGCGGCGCAGGTCGAGGAAGCGATAGCGCAAGCGAATGTCTTCAGGGTACTCCTGCTCGCCAGCCACCGGCATCGGCAATTCCTCGGCCGCGGAAAGCACTGTTGCACCACGCGCGAAGACTTCGATCTCGCCGGTCGGCAGGTTGGCATTGATAGTGCCTTCCGAGCGCGCCTTGACCTCCCCGTCGATGGTGACGACCGATTCCACGCGCAGCGCTTCCAGGATCGGCAGTGCCGGACTGTCGGCATCGGCGACGATCTGCGTCATGCCATAGTGGTCGCGCAGGTCGACGAACAGCACGCCGCCGTGATCGCGCTTGCGGTGCACCCAGCCCGAAAGGCGGACGGTCTGCCCGACATCACCGCGCGTGAGGGCGCCGCAGGTATGGGAACGGTAAAGGTGCATCGAAACTCTTTCCAATCGGTCTGCAATCGGGCAGGGGGAATGGGCGGCTAACAGGCGATGGCCGCGCTTTTGTCAAGCCGCGCTCCCTGACGGGAGCACCACCGGGTCGCCCTTACCGGCGCGCCATACAGAAAAGACCGATGAAGATACATCCCCTGATCACGACGACCGACGCTCTGGCTGACTTGTGCGAGCGTCTGGCAAAAGCCGATTTCATCACGGTCGACACCGAATTCATGCGCGAGAACACCTACTGGCCGGAACTGTGCCTGGTGCAGATCGCCGATGACAAGGAAGCCGCAGCGATCGATCCGCTGGCGCCTGGGCTGGACATGACGCCGCTGCTCGACCTGCTGGTGGACAACGAGGATGTGCTCAAGGTCTTCCACGCTGGCGGACAGGACGTGGAGATCATCTACAACCTCACCGGCAAGACACCTCATCCCATCTTCGACACGCAGATCGCAATGATGGCGGTCAGCCAGTCGGAACAGATCGGCTATTCCAACCTCGTCGAATCCTGGCTCGGCTTCTCGATCGACAAGGGCGCCCGCTTCACCGACTGGTCGCGCCGTCCGCTGACCGACCGACAGATCGAATATGCCATCGGCGACGTCACCCATCTGTCCAAGATCTTCCCCAAGCTGCTCAAACGCCTGATCAAGACCGGTCGTGGCGAGTGGCTCGACATCGAGATGGAGAAGCTCGCCGATCCGGAGAATTACCGGACCGACATGGACACCGTCTGGCAGAAGATCCGCGCGCCCAGCCGCAACCCGGCCGTGCTTGGTCGGCTCAAGGCGCTGGCTGCATGGCGCGAGCGCGAGGCGATGGACAAGAACATCCCGCGCGGCCGCATCATGCGGGATGAAACGCTGGCGGATATAGCCAGCCACCCGCCCAAGGAGCAGCAGGACCTTGCCAAGGTGCGCGGGCTCTCGACGGGATGGAAGGATAACGACATCGGGCGCCGACTGATGCAGACGCTGGCCGAAGCCAAGCCCCTGACCGACGCCGAGATGCCGCCCAAGGCGCCCCGCGGCGCCCCGCTCGGCAAGGAAGGCGCGCTGGTGGCCGATCTGCTCAAGCTCCTGCTCAAGATCCGCAGCCGCGAGATCGATATCGCTGCGCGCCTCCTCGCGCGGACGGATGATCTCGAACTGCTTGCAGCTGGTCAGCGCAAGAACCTGCCGATCCTCGAAGGCTGGCGCTTCGAGCAGTTCGGTCGCGACGCCCTTGAACTGGTAGAGGGCAAGCTGGCGTTCGCGGTGGTGAACGGCCGGCTCAAGATGGCGCATATCGACGATATCGGCGGTTCCGCAGACAAGCCCGAAGTCGTCGTTCACGTGGACGAATAGGTCAAGATGAGCACATACCTGCCCACGCTCAAGCAATTGCAGTACCTCGTGGCCTTGCACGAGCATGGGCATTTCGGGCGTGCGGCGGACTCGTGCTTCGTCTCGCAATCGACGCTGTCAGCCGGTCTGCGCGAGCTGGAATCGCTGCTGGGCGTCGTGCTGGTCGAACGCACTCGCCGCGTGGTCCGCTTCACGCCGCTGGGAAATCAGGTGGTGGCCAAGGCGCATCGTCTGCTGCGCGAGGCCGAGGAGCTTTCCGAACTGGTGCAGAGCCACGGCGCGCCCCTGGCCGGCGAGTTGCGCATGAGCGTGATCCCGACGATCGCGCCGTTCCTGCTGCCGCGCATACTGCCGCGCCTGCGCAAAGAGCGCCCGCAGCTCAAGCTCTTCCTGCGCGAGGAGCCGAGCGCCGCGGCAATCGAATCGCTCCACCATGGCCGGGCTGACTGCGTGCTGCTGGCTCTCCCCTACGCCACTGGCGAAGTCGAAACCGAAGTCCTGTTCAAGGACGAATTGCTGGTGGCCTTCCCCAAGGACGATCCGCGCGATCCGCCTGCAACGATCACCGCAGACCTGATCGACGAGAACCGCCTACTCCTGCTCGAAGACGGCCACTGCCTGAAAGAGCACGCACTGGCCGCCTGCAACCGCCCCGAAATGCGCGCCAGTGCCACGATGATCGGCACATCGCTCCACACGCTGGTGCAGATGGTCGACAACGGGCTTGGCCTCACCATGCTGCCACAGATGGCGATCGATGCGGGCATCCTGCACGATACCCAGATCGTCGCCCGCCCGCTGAAGGCCGACCACGCCTGGCGCGACATTGCGTTGGTCTGGCGCCGCAACAGCCCCCGCGCCGAGGAGTTCCACATGCTGGCGCAGGAACTCCGGGCGGGTTGAGCGCTCTAAATTCCCGCTAGCACGAGACCCGCCAACGCGCAGACACCAAGCGTCGTGATGATGCCCAGGCGCAGACGAAAGATCATCACCGCGCTTCCAAGCGCGATGACCAGCACTCTCCAGTCAAGGGAAGCTAGGTCGGGCAGATCCAGCGTGATGGCCCCCAAGCTAGTCGGCGTAAGACGCGCGAACAGCACGTGCAGGGCAAACCACAGCGTCAGGTTCGCTATCACGCCCACCACGGCCGCGGTGATAGCCGCCAATCCACCCTTCAGACGCGGCGCATTCTCCAGCCGGTCCAACCAAGGGCTGAACGCGAATATCCACATGAAGCAAGGCACGAAGGTCACCCAAGTCGTCAGGATTGCGCCGAGGAGTCCGGCAAGGTAGGGGCCGAACGGCTCTGGCGCGCGAAACGCGGCAAGGTAGCCCACGAACTGCGTAACCATGATCAGCGGCCCGGGCGTCGTTTCGGCAAGGCCCAGTCCATCGGCCATTTCACCGGGCCGCAGCCAGCCGAACCCGTCGACCGCCTGCTGCGCCATGTAGGCAAGCACGGCATAGGCCCCGCCGAAGGTCACGACTGCCAGCTGGGAAAAGAACACGCCGATCTTCCACAGCACGTGGTCGGCGCCCAGAGTTGTCAGCACCAGAGCCAGGGGCAACACCCAGATCATCGCGCCCACGGCAATGGCGCGCATCGTGGCACCCCAGGGTCGCGGCCCGCTGGTTTCAACCGGCGCGCTGGACTTGACCCCGAGCATGTCGGGTCGCCGCGCTGCGATCACCATGCCGAGTGCCCCTGCTCCGAGAACGACCGCAGGGAACGGCACGGCAAATAACGCCAGCCCGATGAAGGCCGCGAGCGCTATGATCTTCTTGGTCGGCGTGCCAAGCGCCCGCCCGGCAATCCGCAGGAGCGCCTGCACGACAATCGCCAGAACGGCCGCCTTGATGCCGAGAAACAGTGCGGAAAACCAGCCAAGACCTGCCGCGGCCGCATAGAGCATCGACAGGGCGAGAATCACCGCGGCCCCGGGCAGGACGAAGAGCAGCCCCATGGCCAGCCCACCGCGATTGCCGTGCAGCTTCCAGCCGATCCACGTCGCCAGCTGCTGCGCTTCCGGGCCAGGCAGAAGATGGCAGAAATTCAGCGCGTGCAGGAACTGGTCCTCGCTGACCCAGCGGCGTTCGTCCACCAGTTCGCGATGCATCAGGGCGATCTGTCCGGCCGGACCGCCGAAACTGAGGCAGCCGATCCGCGCGCCCACGCGAACCAGCTCGGAGAAATCGGGTTTATTCAGCAAATCTGTACGTTCACTCATGATCAGCCCAACTACCTGCGGCCCGCAAAGCGGGCCGTGCAGGCAACGCTTGGGCTTCTGCCATGGCAGAACGCCTGACCGGGAGGTTGCATCGCCCCGGACATCCAGTAGCGCTCATTTAACTGCCGCTATCCAAAACCGCAAGCGCGCTCAATCCATGTGCTTGAGGCCGACGCGCAAGTAGTCCCAGCCCGTGACCACGG
The DNA here is from genome assembly GCF_058793515.1 of Novosphingobium sp. GW835-FHT14H07. Classification (NCBI taxonomy): domain Bacteria; kingdom Pseudomonadati; phylum Pseudomonadota; class Alphaproteobacteria; order Sphingomonadales; family Sphingomonadaceae; genus Novosphingobium; species Novosphingobium sp. GW835-FHT14H07. The sequence goes on along the minus strand of NZ_JBXAFX010000014.1, from coordinate 80,180 downwards.
TCAGCACCGCTGCGCCCCACAGCGTGGTGAGGCCAACGGTATGCGGGACGTTCACCGTCAAACCTCCAGCTGTCAGCACCCAATCGGGCAGGGCCTGACCGAGGATCAACGCGCCGAGCGAGATCATCTGGAACGTCGTCTTCCATTTGGCGAGGCGGCTGACCGGCACGGAGACACGCAGGCCCCCGAGAAACTCCCGCAAACCAGACACCGCGATCTCACGCAGCAGAATCACCAATCCGGCGATCACGTGCATGTCGCCAACGTACGGTCCGCGCAGCACGCCCTGCGCTGTCAGCACCAGGATAACGGCAGCGACCATGATCTTGTCCGCTATCGGATCAAGGAAGACGCCCAGCTTGCTGACGGTCCCCTGGGCGCGAGCAAGATAGCCATCGAAATAATCGGTGATCCCCATCAGGCAATAGACGCCAAAGGCGAGCCCATAACCGAGGTGCCATTCCGGCCACCAAAGCAGCGCTGCCAGCAAGGGCACCGTAACGATCCGTGACAGGGTGAGCAGATTGGGCAACGTCAGCATGGAAAAGGCATAGCCTGCATTCGCGCCAAACGGAATCGCAACATTCACCGCTTAAGACAGCCGCCGCAAAACCTCTTGCCCGCAATCCTCACCGGGCTAAGGGTGCGCTCAAGAAGAGATGTCGGCAAAGGGTTCATGACAACATCGACGCATCTGGTGCGCACGCGCCGTTTCCTGCCGCTGTTCGTCACCCAGCTGCTGGGGGCCTTCAACGACAATCTCTACAAGAACGCGATGGTCCTGTACGTTGTGTACAGCGTCTACAATTCGGAGGCTGCCGAAGCGCGCTTCTCCGCTATCGCTTCGGGCCTGTTCATCCTGCCCTTCTTCCTGCTCTCAGCCTTGGCAGGCCAGTTGGCCGACATGCGTGACAAGGCGAAGATCATCCGCGTCGTGAAAGCGTGTGAGATCGCGATCATGCTTGTCGGTGGGACGGGCCTCGTCCTGGCCTGGCTGGGGCTTGAAGTCGAACAGGTGGCGATTCCGCTGATGCTTGCCGCCCTGCTGGCAATGGGCGTGCATTCCACGTTCTTCGGCCCGATCAAGTACGCCATCCTGCCGCAGCATCTCCATGACGGCGAGGTTCTGGCAGGCACCGGACTCGTCGAGGCAGGCACCTATATCGCCATCCTCGCCGGCACGATCCTGGCAGGCTGGATTCCGGTGGAAGTGGCGGCAGGTGGCGTAGTCGTGACGGCGCTCATCGGCTACTTCTCCGGTCGACAGGTCCCCCCTGCCCCGCCGATGATCGAGGCACAGAAGATCGATTTCAACGTCTTCACGTCATCGTGGAGACTGATCCGCAACACGACGCGGCACCGACAGGTGTTCATGGCGATCGTGGCGATCAGCTTCTTCTGGACCGTCGGCACCGTGCTGTTCATCCAGTTTCCGCCCCTTGCCAAGAACGTGCTTTCTGCCAGCAAGGAGGTGGCAAGCCTCTTTCTGGTGATGTTCTCGATCGGCATTGCCATCGGTTCGATGTCGATCAACGCGCTGCTCAAGGGGACCGTCTCGGCGCGTTATTCGCCCGCGTCGGTGATCGTGATGGGCCTGTTCATCGCCGCGTTCCATCAGGTTTGCGATTACTGGCCCGCACATCCCGGCATGCCATTGATGGACGTTGCCACCTTCATCGCTCAGCCCCTCGCCATCCCCCTGCTGCTTTGCCTGCTCGGCATCGCAGTGGCAGGCGGCATGTTCGTCGTGCCGCTCTACGCATTCCTGACGACCGTGGTCGACAAGTCCGAGACAGCCCGCACGATCGCTGCCAATAACATCGTTAATTCAGGAGCCATGGTGGTGGGGTCGCTGCTCGCGGTTGGCCTCAGCGCAGCAGGGGTCGCCATTGTCGACCAGTTGCTGCTCGGCGCAGCGATGTGCGTGGTCTCGGCCTGGCTCGGTTATCTGCTGTACCGCGCGGAGAAGGCTGCCAAGGCAGTCTGATCAGGCGATAAACACCATGATTGCCAGGAAGCAGGCGCAATAGGCGATCAGGAAATCGCGGATATCCTGCATGGATATGCGCCGCAGGTTGACTGGTTCAGACCGTATGTCTGCTTCGCGCAGCAGAGCCTCTGCCCGCTTCATCGCCGCCAGCACTTCCGGCTCATGGCGCGGCAACTCGCGCAACGCGTGCCGCGGCAACTGGGCGCGGAACGGGTGGCGTGCGGTGCCATAGGCGGTGCTGGGCGACATGGTCATGACCTGACCTTAACGCTTTTTTCACCCTTCGGTATCCCGGCATTCTGCGCTTTTTGCAGTCGTGCCTGTTCGGGACAGTCTGGCGCACACAGAAAGAGGCCGCCCCATCCGGGACGGCCTCCTGTGACCGGCCTGCCGGTCAAAACTGGTCCTGAATTGAATCAGACGTCGTCGCCGAGTGCGCCCTTGACCTTCCCGGCCGCCTGTTGCGCTTCACCCTTGCGCTCCTGCGCCACGCCTTCACCATGGAGGCTGGCATTGTCGGTTGCCTTGCCCGCTGCCTGCTTGGTGTTGCCAATGGCTTCGTTGGCAAGGCCCTTGGCGCGATCGGTCAGCTCACCCATCTTTGATCTCCTTGAATTTACGGCGAAGTTGCATCGCCTTCACGAAGATCAGTACGCACTGAATCCGCCGCGGTTCCGGCTTAGAGCACGCCTGCCATGCGCAGGATAAGGTTCCATTCGACTGGTCGCACGGCACCCACAGAAAGGCGCGAAAGCCGGATCAGATCCATCTCCTGAAGTTCCGGCGTGGCCTTTATCTGCTTCAGGGTCACTGTCTGCGGCAACTTCTCGACCGGCTTAACCTTCACCGCCGCCCACTTGCCTTCCGGATCGGTAGGATCAGTCAGACCGCCCTCGCTGATCACGATCACGCCAACCACCTCGACACCAATGTTGGAATGATAAAAGAACGCCAGATCGCCAGCCTGCATTGTGCGCAGGTTGCGCGCGGCGAGGTGGTTGCGCACGCCGTCCCACGTCCCCTCCCCTTCTGCGACGAGGTCATCCCAGCCATAGACGTCCGGTTCGGACTTCATCAGCCACAGGTTGCGGCCAGTCGTGTCGGTGATGTTGATTTTGGTCATGAAACCCCACGCGAATCCCGTTACAGGCGGTTTCCATAGCGACAATTTTCCGAACTGGAACACCATGCCCCTGCAAACCCTGCCGGTGATCTCGCTGAACAGCGAGCCCGCAACGCTTTCCCGTGACCTTGGCGAATCCTTCCAGACCTTCGGCTTTGCCATGGTCCGCGACCACGGTATCGATGCCGAACTGATCGCGCGCGCCTGGACTCTCACCGCCGAGTTCTTCGCCCTGCCCGAGGACGAGAAGCGCAGCTACTACATCGAGGGCCTTGGCGGCGCCCGTGGCTACACGCCATTCGGCACTGAAATCGCCAAGGGTGCAAAGCGCCACGACCTCAAGGAATTCTGGCACGTCGGCCGCGATCTGCCAGCAGACCATCCGCTTGCCGCGATGTCGATGTTCCCCAACGTCTGGCCGACCCGCCCCACAGGCTTCCGCGAGACTTTCGAAGCGCTCTATGCCGAGTTCGACCGCGTCGGCGCGCGCATCCTGTCGCGCATTGCGGTGTGGCTGGGGCTTGACGAGCACTGGTTCGACCCGGCGATCGAGGATGGAAACTCGGTCATGCGCCTCCTGCACTATCCCCCCCTGCCCGCCGATGCCGAACCCGGCGCGATTCGCGCCGGTGCGCACGAGGACATCAACCTGATCACGCTGCTGCTGGGCGCAGAGGAAGCAGGCCTTGAACTGCTGACGAAGCAGGGCGAATGGATTGGCGTCTCGCCGCCTGAAGGCGCGCTGGTGGTCAACATCGGCGACATGCTGCAGCGCCTGACCAACCACGTCCTGCCCTCGACGACGCATCGCGTGCGCAATCCCGAAGGCGAGCGCGCCCGCCACAGCCGGTATTCGATGCCTTTCTTCCTGCACCTGCGCAGCGACTTCCCCTTCAGGACGCTGGACCAGTGCATCACCCCGGAAAACCCCGACCGTTACCCGGTTTCGATCACGGCCGATGATTACCTGCAGGAACGCCTGCGCGAGATCGGGCTGAAGAAGTAACCTCGGAATTCCGCGCCCCCCGCCCGAGCGGGGGCACGGCATTGCAGATTCAGCCCGCCGGCCGCTCCACCGGGACGACGTTGTACTTGCGCACCTCATCCTGGCTCAGGCAATAGCGTGTCGACGGGTTCTCCTTCGTCGCCACGGCCTGCTGCTTGTACATCACCTCGGTCAGCAGCTTTCGGCTGATGCCCATGCGGATCAGGAAATCGTTGTCCTCGCTTGCCAACAAGGCGCTGGCCTGTTCGATCTCGCCGATCAACCGAGTGGTCTCCTCGGTGCCTTCATCGACCGATATCTCGATGACGTCGCGGTCGCCGGTGTGGGTGAACATGTGGACCATGAACATTCCACCGGGCTCCACAAACCGGCGATCGCCGCCCATGAACACGAAATTGCAGGCCGAAAAGCACGTCCATCCCGAAGGAATGCGGGTGACCATGCCGGGATAGGACCGAATCACCTTCCCCGCGCGATTGCCGGCAGCGGCATCTCCCCCTCGGGATTTCAGCCAGACCTCCTCGATCCGCTCGTCGGCGTCGATCGCCGCTTTCAGGCGTTCAGGCAAACGCGAATCGATGATGCCGTCGGCAATCAGCACGCGCTTGCCGCCCTTGTCGACAGGGGTCAGCTTCATGGCCTGGGCAAGGCCCCATTCCGGTTTCTCAGGGCATGTCGGGTTCCTGGGGTCCATCGCGACCGGCTTTGTTGCCCCTGTGGCCAGCAGCAGGGCCAGAAACGGGAAAGCCAGCCGCATCAGGCCGCCAGCGAATAGCGTGCGGAACCCGGAGCACGGCACATGCGCTTGTTGGCAGTCGTCTCCTCACCGTTGACGATGATGACGTCGGTCACGGTTATGCATTGGCGTCCCACCGCTCCGTTCGATGCCAGCTCATCATTGCGCGCGGTGACGGTCGAAGTGCCCGACACGTTCTCGCGGGTGTTCGACGTCCACGACGAGGTGCTGCCAACCTCTTCGCCCCGCGTCGCTTCAACCGTGGCTTCGGCTGCCTGCTTCTGCTCCTCGGGATCGAGACGGCAGGCAATCGCGTTTGTCAGCGTGTCGGCGAACTCGGCCGAAGGGAAGAAGCTGCCGACACCTGCCGAACTTGCGGCCCGCCCCACGCCCTGTCCGATCAGCCCGCCAAGAATCGAAGACCCGGTACTCTTGCTCTTGCCCTTGGGGCAGCCGTCTGCGCTTTTTTGCGAGGACGACGAACTGCGCGGGATCGACGGAATGCTGAAGCCGCCGAACTGCGCCGAGGCCTGGCTACCGACCAGGGCCATGGCTGCGAGAGTCGCCGCAATACGGCAGGAAATGGCAAGAGGCTTTGGCGCGCGGCGCATGACAGGTCTTTCCGGCAATGTGACTTGTGCGGCCCTTTAGGTGACCGGAGGCTAGCAAGGCTGTGATCTTCGTCAATCGCGGCGCGACAGGCTGATCACATCACCCACCTCAGATGCTACGCGCACCAACGCAAAAGGCCGCCCGGAGGCGGCCTTTCAAGGAGGGGATGGTGGAGCCTAGCGGGATCGAACCGCTGACCTCCTGCATGCCATGCAGGCGCTCTCCCAGCTGAGCTAAGGCCCCATTTCCCATCAGGCTCGCCCTGGGAGGCGAACCGTTCCGGCGGTGTCTCTCGCCGGGAGCCGCGCCTCTAAGGGAGGTTGCCTTGGCTGGCAAGACGAAAAAATCGCCCCCGGAAATTTTTTGGAGCCGGTCCGAAAACCGGCCCCGAAACCATTACACTTCGTCGTCGTCGCCGTCGTGACCGGCAACGCCAAGATCATCGTCGCCGCCGAGATCGACGTCGTTGTCCGGCGAATCACCGTCCTCATCGATGTCGAGATCCTCGTCGGCCAGATCGACGTCAGGTGCGACATCAACCTTGTCCTTCTGGATCTCCTCGTACGGGATCGGCTGCTTCGATTTGAGCACCGGCTCGGCGGTCCAGGTGTACTTGCACTCGACGCAGGTGATCGGGTCGGCATTGCCCAGATCGTAGAAGCGAGTGCCGCACTTCGGACAGCTGTGCTTGGCGCCCCATTCCGGCTTGACCATGAAACTTCCTCAAGACTGGCCCGGCAGGACAGAACATCGCCGGGCGGAGAACTGCACGCTTGATGGGTCCGCTCGTGCGCGGAATCAAGAGAGCGCGCGCCTTGCCATAGCGGCGCGCTGCTGTCAAAAGCCGCGCGCTTTATCAGCCCTCCCCGCTTCGAAAGTAGAGATTCCGTGTCCTCTCACGATCCGGCGCAGATGCGCCCCCGCCGCTTCACTGCCAACGGACCTCTCAGGGGCCGGATCCGCGTGCCCGGCGACAAGTCGATCAGCCACCGCTCGATCATGCTCGGCGCATTGGCCGTGGGCGAGACGCGAGTGACAGGGCTGCTCGAAGGCGAGGACGTGCTCTCGACCGCTGCTGCCATGCGCGCGATGGGTGCGACGATCGAGCGCGATGCCGATGGCATGTGGCACGTCCACGGCGTCGGCGTCGGCGGCCTTCTGCAGCCTCAGGCCGCGCTCGACATGGGCAATTCCGGCACCTCGACTCGCCTGCTCATGGGCCTTGTCGCCACGCATCCGATCACCGCGACATTCGTGGGCGACGCATCGCTGTCGAAGCGCCCGATGGGGCGCGTGATCGATCCGCTCTCGACCATGGGCGCGGAATTCACCGCGAGCCCCGGCGGCCGCCTGCCGCTCACGCTGCGCGGCATCTCGCCCGCAGTCCCGATCGAATACCGACTGCCAGTCGCCTCGGCGCAGGTGAAGAGCGCGATCCTTCTCGCAGGCCTCAACACCCCCGGCATCACCACGGTGATCGAGCCGATCCCCACGCGCGACCATTCCGAACGCATGCTGCGCGGCTTCGGCGCCGAGCTGACGGTCGACATCGCCGATGACGGCGCGCGCGTAATCAAGGTGCGGGGCGAGGCCGAGTTCAAGCCACAGGACATCGTCGTGCCCGGCGACCCCTCCTCAGCCGCGTTCTTCGTGGTCGCCGCGCTTCTGATCGAAGGCTCGGACCTCGTGGTCGAGAACGTCGGCCTCAACCCCACGCGCGCTGCGCTGTTCGATGTGCTGCGCCTGATGGGCGGCAGCATCGAGGAGCTTGACCGTCGCGATGTCGGCGGCGAGCCCGTGGCTGACCTGCGCGTGCGGCATTCGCTGCTCTCCGGCATCGACGTCGATCCCGCCGTGGTGCCCAGCATGGTCGACGAATTCCCGATCCTGTTCGTCGCCGCTGCGCTGGCCAAGGGCCGCACGGTAACGACCGGTCTCGAGGAACTGCGCGTCAAGGAGAGCGACCGCATCAGCGCCATGCGCGCCGCACTGGAACTGGCCGGTGCTACCGTCACCGAAACCGAGGACGGGCTGATCATAGATGGCACCGGCGGCGATCCGCTTCCCGGCACCGCGGAAGGTGCCAGCGTCGTCACCCACCTCGATCACCGCATTGCCATGTCGATGGCCATTGCCGGCATCGCCAGCAAGCGCGGCGTCGAGGTTGACGACACCCGCCCCATCGCCACCAGTTTCCCGGTCTTCGAAAGCCTGCTGGAGGGCGCGACGCGTTGACCAGTCACGATCTGGCCAACATCATCGGCTTCTGCGGCACCGCCTGCATTATCTTCGCCTACGGCTATGCCACCCGGCAGGACCGCCCCGACCCCTTCGTCCAGCACGGCGTCAACCTGCTCGGCGCGGTGCTGCTGACGATCTCGCTGCTGTTCAACATGAACCCCGCCTCGTTCGTGCTGGAGTTCTTCTGGGCGGCAATTGCGATATGGGGGCTGGTCAAGGCCTTCCGCAACCGGAGTTCCAACCCGTGATCATCGCTGTCGACGGCCCGACCGCTTCGGGCAAGGGCACCATCGCCAGGGCGCTGGCCGCACATTACGGGTTGCCTCACCTCGATACCGGCCTGCTCTATCGCGCCGTGGGCCGACAGGTATTTCTGAGCGAAGGCAACCCGGATGACGCGGGCGCCGCCCTTGCTGCCTGCGCCTTCCCGGAAAGCCTGCTGGCTGACCCTGAACTGCGCAGCGAAGAGACCGGCGGTTACGCCAGCCGCGTGTCAGTCCACCCTGCCGTCCGCGCCGCGCTGCTTGAACGCCAGCAAGCCTTTGCCAACCAGCCCGGCGGCGCGGTCCTAGACGGCCGCGACATCGCCACCGTCATCGCCCCCCACGCCGACGCCAAGCTCTTTGTCACCGCCAGCGTAAGCGCCCGCGCGATGCGCCGCTGGGTGGAAATGAAGCAGCTTGGCAAGGACGTGGAGCGCGCCGAGATCGAAGCCGACCTCGAAGCCCGGGACGAACGCGACCGCAACCGCGCCGAGGCTCCGCTACGCCAGGCCGCAGGCGCGGCGCTGCTCGATACATCAAATCTGACCAAGGAAATGGCAGTGGCGACAGCAATTGCGCTTGTCGAAAAACAGCTAGGGGAAAAGGCCTAGGCCGCAGCTGGACGCATCTTCAGATCGGCCTCTTCGACCACCGCTTGAAAAACGCAGGTCTCGCCGATTCCTTTCAACGTCATCATCATGGGCGGACCAAACGCGCCACGGTCATTTGCGCGCAGCCATGTGCTTTCCGAGATCGCGATCCCATTTGCCGCCGCGGTCCCTTCGAGTCGTGCTGCAATGTTCACCGTGTCGCCCCAATAATCGTATGCCATGCGGGTCGCGCCGATCACGCCGCCAACCACAGGTCCGGAGTGGATGCCGGCTCGCAGGCCTACTTCATCGACGCCGGCAACGCGCTTGAGCTCCTCGACACCGGAGAGCACCGCGCGTGCAAACGCGATGGCGGCATCGGCACTGTTACCGCTCGGTATGTTCCCGCCGGCGATCGCGAGGTAGGCATCGCCCACCGTCTTGACCTTTTCGACTCCAAACTCGCGGGCGCAGGCGTCAGCATGATTGAAGAAGCTGTTGAGCAACTCCACCAGATGGCCCGGCGAAACCCGCTTCGTCAGCTTCGAGAAACCGACCATGTCGATGAAGATCACGCTGGCATCGGCGTACGAATCCGCAACCATCTGCCCTGTCCGTATCCGCTCCACCGCCGTGGTGGGCAGCATGTTGAGCACCAGCTCCTCGTTGCGGGCACGCTCTGCGTCCAGCGAATCCGCCAGCATGAAGGCAGCGCGGCTCGTCCGTCCTACCGCCAGATTTATCGCCGCCATGACCAGGGCTCCACTCAAGTAGCTCAGCAAGGCATAGACCACCGCGGCATCGACAGTCTGTTCCGGAATGACTTGACCCAGCCAGCCAAGAAGGTCGCATCCAAGCCATCCCAGAAAAAGGTGCGGACGGCCGGCCAGAGTCACTGCCGCAAATGCCGTGATCGCCAGCCTGTTGATGACGCCGACGGCGTGAAGGTTGGTATGGATGTGCAGCAGATGGTCGAACAGAACGAAATTGATCCGCGCCACGATCAGCGAAATCACCAGCAGGGCGGTGAAATCGACCATCGGATGACGGACGTAGTCCTGCCAGAATGTGGCGCCGATATAGGCCCCGATGCACATCAGGCCGATGCCCAGCCAGAAGGCCAGACGCGCATTCTCGACCGGATCGAGATAGAGCGGATTGATGACGGAATAGGCCAGCATCACTGCCATGAACAGGACAGCGTAAAGCCGGACGAACGGCGTCCGCAAAGTACGCGCCGTCTCGTTGTAGCGGGCTTCGGTCGCCGCGTCATGGAACGTGCTGAACACCCCCGGCTGCTCCATCGCGGATCTCCTTGAAGATGCAGACTATCACGAGAAGTTTAACAGGTTCTGCGAACGGCCACACGATATCTTGAATACCCCATTTTCCTTGCTTTTCTCGGGCCATGAGCCTAAGCGCCGCCCGTCCGCGCAGGTCTTTGCCTGAGCGGGTGCCTTCGGCAGCATTCGGCTCCGGGGGCGGTTCGGCCCTTTTTGGCCCACGGCCCGCATGGGGCGGTACGTGGAGGAAAGACCGGCGGAAACAACCGCCTGGCCGGAATACCTAGAAACAGGAAGCTTTGATAATGGCTACCAACCCGTCGCGCGACGATTTCGCCGCGCTGCTTGACGAATCGCTTGGCGGAGCCGCCAACGGTGGCTTCGAAGGCCGCGTCGTCAAGGGCACCATCACCGCCATCGAAAACGACAAGGCCGTCATCGACGTGGGCCTGAAGAGCGAGGGCCGCGTTGCCCTGCGCGAATTCGCTGCCCCCGGCCAGGCGCACGGCCTCAAGGTCGGCGACGAAGTCGAAGTCTACGTCGACCGCGTAGAGAACGCCGATGGCGAAGCCATGCTGTCGCGTGACCGCGCCCGCCGCGAAGCCGCGTGGGACAAGCTCGAGAATGAATTCGGCGAAGGCAAGCGCGTTGAAGGCGTGATCTTCGGCCGCGTGAAGGGCGGCTTCACCGTCGACCTCGACGGCGCCGTTGCCTTCCTCCCCGGCAGCCAAGTCGACATCCGTCCGGTCCGCGACGTGACCCCGCTGATGGACATGCCGCAGCCGTTCCAGATCCTCAAGATGGACCGCCGCCGCGGCAACATCGTCGTCTCGCGCCGTGCGGTGCTGGAAGAAACCCGCGCCGAACAGCGCTCGGGCCTGATCCAGAACCTCAAGGAAGGCCAGATCATCGACGGCGTCGTCAAGAACATCACAGATTACGGTGCGTTCGTGGACCTCGGCGGCATCGACGGCCTGCTCCATGTCACCGACATGAGCTACAAGCGCGTCAACCACCCGTCGGAAGTCATCGCCATTGGTGATACCGTCAAGGTGCAGATCATCCGCATCAACCAGGATACGCAGCGCATCAGCCTCGGCATGAAGCAGCTTGAAAGCGATCCGTGGGATGGCGTTGCCGCCAAGTACCCGGTCGGCGCGAAGCTCTCGGGCACTGTCACCAACATCACCGAATACGGTGCGTTCGTGGAACTCGAAGCCGGCATCGAAGGCCTCGTCCACGTTTCGGAAATGTCCTGGACCAAGAAGAACGTCCACCCCGGCAAGATCGTCTCGACCTCGCAGGAAGTCGACGTGCTGGTTCTGGAAGTCGACAGCGACAAGCGCCGCATCAGCCTCGGCCTCAAGCAGGCCCAGCAGAACCCCTGGGAAGCCTTCGCCGAAAAGCACCCGGTCGGTTCGACCGTGGAAGGCGAAGTCAAGAACGCGACCGAATTCGGCCTGTTCATCGGCCTCGATGGCGACGTGGACGGCATGGTCCACATGTCCGACATCGCCTGGGGCATCTCGGGCGAAGACGCGCTGGCTCTGCACCGCAAGGGCGAGCAGGTTTCGGCCGTGGTTCTCGATGTCGACGTCGAGAAGGAACGCATCAGCCTCGGCATGAAGCAGCTTGAAAAGGGCGCTCCGGCTGCTGGTGGCGTTTCGGCTGCTGGCGCTGGCTCGCTGCGTCGCGGCGAAGTCGTCACCGTCACCGTTCTCGAAGTCCGCGACGGCGGCCTCGAAGTGCAGGCTGGCGAAGACGGCGCAACCGGCTTCATCAAGCGCTCGGATCTGGGCCGCGACCGTGACGAACAGCGTCCGGACCGCTTCCAGGTCGGCCAGAAGCTCGACGCCATGGTCACCGGCTTCGATCGTTCGAAGAAGCCGAACTTCTCGGTCAAGGCCCGCCAGCTGGCCGAAGAGAAGGAAGCCGTGGAACAGTACGGCTCGTCGGATGCCGGCGCATCGCTGGGCGACATCCTCGGCGCCGCTCTGAAGGCGAAGCAGTAAGCGCGACCGAAGGTTGCGCCCCCGCGAAGGCGGGGGCCCCCCTCGGCCAAGCGCTGCGCTTCCTCGAAGTGAGCAAAAAGCAAGGCCCGTCCGGAGAAATCCGGCCGGGCTTTTGCTTTGTCCGGAACGCGGCGCTAAGCTGCAGCCATGACGCTACAGATCCACCAATTCCCCTGCCTGTCCGACAACTACGGCTTCCTCGTCCACGATCCGGCAAGCGGCGAAACCGCCTGCATCGACACGCCCGACGCGCCAGCCTACCTGCGCGAGGCCGAGGCGAAGGGCTGGCGCATCACTCAGATCTGGAACACACACTGGCACCCCGACCATGCCGGCGGCAACGAGGCGATCAAGGCCGCCACCGGCTGCACCATCATTGCCCCCGAAGATGACGCCGGAAAGATCGCCGCCGTGGACCGCACTGTGGCTCAAGGCGACACCGTGCAACTCGGCAGCTTTGATGCGACGGTCATTGACGTTGGCGGTCACACCATGGGTCACTGCGCCTACCACTTGCCCACAACTTCGGTGGCTTTTGTCGGTGACGCGCTTTTCCCGCTAGGGTGCGGGCGGATGTTCGAAGGCACCCCGCCGCAATTCTGGGCCAGCCTCTCGCGCCTCAAGGCCCTGCCGCCGGAAACCACGCTCTACAGCGCACACGAGTACACCCAGTCCAACGCCCGCTTTGCGCTCTTCGCCGATCCGGACAACGCAGCCCTCGCCGGCTATGCCCGAGGCGTGGATGAAAAGCGCTCGCGCGGCGAATGGACCGTGCCTACCACCCTCGCCGCAGAGCTCGCCGCCAACCCCTTCCTGCGCGCGGACGACGCGGAGATGGCCTCGCGCTGGGGCGGATCATCGCCCGAAGAGACATTTGCCGCCCTGCGCAAGGCCAAGGACACTTTCCGCTGACGCCGATCCTGCTAAAGCGATAGCTGACTTGGGGGTAGCATGGCCGGCGAGAGAAAGATCATCCGCGTAACGTCGTTCGACGTGGCCGAGGCGGCGGGCGTCAGCCAGTCGACCGTTAGCCGTGCCCTTGCCGGTGACACCTCGATCAGCGAACCCACCCGCCAGCGTGTCATGGAAGCCGCCCGCCGCCTGAACTATCAGGTCGACGAGAACGCCGCTCGCCTGCGTCGGGGCCGCACCGGCACACTGGCCGTCGTGATGATCTGTCGCGAGGCGCAGGACCGCAAGGATATCAACCCCTTCTACTTCTCGCTGCTCGGCTCCACTTGCGCCGCCGCCTCGGCCAAGGGCTACGAAACCCTTGTCTCCTTCCAGGATGCGCCCGAGAACTTCTGGGGCCACTTTCAGGAGCGCCGCAAGGCCGACGGCATGATCGTGATCGGCACGACCACCAACACCAAGGCCTGGGACTATTTCCGCGACATGCCGGAAGGCACGCACTGGACTTGCTGGGGCTCGCCCGACAACGACATGCCATGGGTGCGCAGCGACAACCTCTCGGGCGCAACGCTCGCAACCCGCCATCTGCTGGTGCGCGGCTACCGCAAGATCGTCTGCATCGGCTCGGCCACCTCGCCCCAGCGCCAGTTCCAGGAGCGCTACGAAGGCTATGCCGAGGCAATGCGCTCGGCAGGCCTGGAACCTGTCCTGCAACAAGTCGAAAGCGGCCTCGCCCGCGAAGAACAGGGCCGCCGCGCCGCGATTGCCCTGGCCCAGAGCGGCACCCCGTTCGACGCCATCTTCGCCGTCTGCGACGACATGGCCCTGGGCGCGCTCAAGGAGCTGACCGCGCGCGGCTACGCTATCCCCGAGCAGGTAGGCATCATCGGCTTCGACGGCATCCGCGCCGGCGCGTGGTCCACCCCGCCCCTCACCTCGATCGAACCGGACTTCCAGATGGCAGGGGCCCTGCTGGTCGAGCAACTCTTGGCGAAGATAAACGGCACCGAAGGGTCGGGACGGCGCGTACCGGTCAAGCTGGTGATCCGGGGATCGACACGGGCATGAAGTGGAACCGACAGGATTCCAAAGACGCGTTGACGCTTGCCGGTATCATCGCAGCCTTGCTCTCATTGCCGCTGCTGGGTGCTCTTCTTTTCGCCTTCAACCCACACCACTGAAGGGCGGAATTGAGGACACAAACAAAAACCCCTCCCGGCTCACACCGAGAGGGGCTTTCATGTTTTGTTGGCCGTGAAGCGGCTTGAAGCCGATCAGTTCACCAGCCCGGCAATCGCTCCATCCACCAGAGCCTTGTCGGCACCTGCGGAGTGGTTCTTCGCGATCAGGTCGCGCGCGGCAGCAGTTGCAGCCTGTGCAGCCTTGGCGCGCAGGTCGTCGACCGCAGCGCGTTCGGCAGCAGCGATCTTATCCGAGGCCATCTTCTCGCGGCGGGCGATCACGGCTGCAGTGTCAGCTTCGGCCTTGGCGACGATGGCAGCAGCTTCGGTCTTGGCGTGCTCGACCATGGCCGCCGCGTCCTTCTCGGCGTTGGCGATCTTTGCGGCGTATTCGGCGCGCAGCTTCTCGGCTTCGGCGCGGAGCACCTTGGCTTCATCGAGTTGCTTGCGGATCGCGTCGATCTGCTTGTCGAGACCGCCGACGATCGCGCCGGGGACCTTCTTCGACACGAGGATCGCGAGGAAGATGGCCATCGACAGGGCAACCCATGCACCAGGCCCAAGGCCGAGTGCCGAAGGTTCGACGTGGTGTTCGCCGCCCGCAGCTTCGTGCTCGACGACAGCGGTCGTCTCTACAGCGTTAGCCATTTGCGAGAACTCCCTTCACGGCGGCCTGCGCTTCGGCAGCTGGGATCGACAGGCCGGCAATGCGGCTTGCGATGTCCTGCGCGGCTTCGGCGGCAACGCCTTCCACTTCACCCAGCGCGGCAGCGCGGGCAGCGGCAATGCGGGCTTCGGCAGCCGTCACGGTCTCGTCGATGCGAGCCGAAGCGGCGGAAAGCTTGGCGTCGGTGGCCTTGGCGGCGTCAGCCTTGGCGGCCGCAATCACGGCCTGGGCTTCGGCGCGCTGCTTGTTCGCCTGGACGCGCCATGCCTCTTCCTCGGCATCGGCGGCGGCCCGTGCGGCTTCGGCAGCGGCAAGGTCGTCGGCGATCTGCTTGTCGCGGCCGTCCATCGTGGAGACGACCTTGGGCAGCATGCCCCGGCCGATCACGAAGAAGACGATGCCGAAGAACACCAGCAGCCAGAAGACCTGGCTGGAATAGGTGGTGGCAAGCTGTTCAATCTGAGGCATCGCGGGTGTCCGGGCGTCAGGCGGCCGGGGCGGACCCCGGCCAGCATTTCAACAATCAGTGAGCTTCGCGTGCCTTAGGCAACGAAGATCAGGATCATCGCGACGACGAACGAGAGCAGGCCCAGAAGTTCGGCGGCGGCGAAGCCGATGAACAGGCGGCCCTGCTGACCGTCAGCAGCACCCGGATTGCGCAGCGCGCCTTCGAGGAACTTGGCAAACACGTTGCCCACGCCGAGCGAGGCGAGACCGGCGCCAACAGCGGCGAGACCAGCACCGAGCAGCTTTGCGCTTTCTGCGTCCATGTCAAAAACTCCTTTTTCTCAATTCCGTATGGGAAAATGTTGCGGGTATCAGTGAAGGTTCTCGGCGTCGTTCAGATAGACGCAGGTGAGCAGGGCAAAGACGTAAGCCTGGATGCCAGCCACCAGAAGTTCCAGCGCGCAGATGCCGATCATCAGCACGAAGCTGGGAACGGCGGCGAGGAAGAAGGTCCCCACCCCGGCGTTGGTGCCGGAGATGACGAAGCCCGAGAGCACTTCGAGCAGCACGTGCCCGGCCATCATCGCCACGAAGAGACGCAGGCCAAGGCTGAACGGACGCACCATGAACGAGATCAGCTCGATCGGGAAAATGATCGGGATCATCGGAACGGGCGTGCCGTGCGGCACGAACAGGGAGAAGAAGTGAAGGCCATGCTTGGCAAAGCCGACGCCGAGCACGATGGCAAAGCTCATGATCGCGAGCACGCCGGTGACGGTGAAGTGGCTGGTTGCCGTGAACGGATGCACGCCGACCAGAGCCAGCGGCAGCAGGCCGAGCATGTTGGCAAACAGGATGAAGCCGAACAGCGAGAACACGTAAGGCAGGTACTTGCGACCGGCCTTGCCGATGTTGGCCTGAAGCAGGTTGTCGACGAAACCGGTCAGGCCTTCGACAGCCATCTGCCAGCGCCCCGGAACCAGTTCGCGCTTGGCGCCACCGGCGACGAACGCAACCAGCACGACCGTGGTGATCGCCATCCACAGCGACGAGTTGGTGAACGCGATGTTGTAACCGCCGATAGACCAGTGATCGGTCCCGAAAAGGGTCTCGATCGTGAACTGGTGAACCGGATCGACCTTGCCTTCGGCCACGCGCTTAACCCCGTATCACTCGAATACAACAACAGCGCCCTATTCGGGGCGCCGGCTCGAAATTCGGATGATGTTCCGGAATGCCACGACGACCCCCATGAACAGCATCACCAAGAGACCCCAGGGGCTCGTCCCGGCAAACTGGTCGATGACCCAGCCGATGAACGCGCCGCCCACGAGGCCGCCTATCAGTTCCGCCAGCACGCGGTTGCCCATGCGGTAATTCGCATCGGTTTCCCCACCTGCCTTTGGCCGGTTGCGCTCTTCTTCCCGCTCGCGAAGGGCTTTCAGCCGCTTGTCGAGCGCGTCGATCCGCGCATCCTCGCCGATTGGCTCCGTCCCGCCGGGTTCGTCATTCATGCTTGTTCCCCTGATCAGTCGCCCGACCGAAAGTGCAGCACAAACGACGGATGACCGCCGAGAGCGCCGCCCCCTTAGGCGGGGGGTATTCTTGAGTCAACCGTCACGAACCGTGTCTGATCCCCAGTCTGACCCAAGGTATCATCGCAAATGCGAACGCCCTCCCCCGCAAGTGCGAGGAAGGGCGTGAAAGTGGCTGAAACCGGGCAGCGATTCGTATGCGGAATTTTGCGTCAGGGGCAGCGCGAATCACGCAACGGGGCGCCCGTACCGCGGGTCTGCCAGGAACCGTCGGGCGCCTGGTACTTCTCGCCGGGCTTGGTCTGGGCGATCAGCAGGCAGCCCGAGGTGAGCGCATATTCTTCCACGGTTGCCTTGTTGGCCTGGGCCTTCTCGGCATAGACGGCCTTGCGCTTGATGTTGATGTCCTCGACCACCGCGCGCAGCGCCGGAGAGGGCGGCGTGACATACCCAAGATAGCCGTCCATCTTTTCGCCAACTTGGCCGGCAGACCGCGCCGCAGCATAAGCCGGATCGCGGCTCTGCGCGAAGGCGGGCACCGCGATCGTGCCGAGCACGAGCCCGGTTGCAGCGATAATTGCGAAAGGCCTGCGCATCGAAACCTTGGTCATCGTCTTCGTCCTTAGAACGCGCCTGACATCAGAAGATGTCCGGGTTGCTTTCGATCGTGTTGTTCGCATCCTGCGCGAGCCGGTACACGACCTCCTGCTTGATGTTGATGTTGAGCTCGATCACGATCGGCTTGTCCGGCGCCTTCACCGAAATGCAGCCGCCCAATGCCAGGCCCCCCATCAATGGCAACGCCAGCAGAAGGCGCGACCAGAACTGAAATCCGTCTTTCCCCATGACGCTTCTCGTCGCAGGCTTCGCGGATCGGGTCAATTCCAGGTTCCTCATGGCATTTTTCCGCTTTCTGCAGGCTGAATGTTTTCAGTGTTTCCGGGAAGGACGATCACCGGCACCCCGCCGGGGCGCACGCCGTTTGCCGAACGGTAGAGCGGTCGTCCCTGCGCATCGACCAGGCCCAGGGTTCTGGGATCCTTGACGAAGGCGGGATCGTACATCGCCTTGAACGAGGTAATGAGCTGGTAGAATGGCGCGCGGATGTTCACGTTGAACTGGATCGGCAGGTTGGCAACCTGCTTGGTGATGAAGTTCCGCTTCGTGCCAGCGCCCTGCTTTACGCCGCCGAACTTGACGTTGGTGACGATCTCGCCTTCCAGATCGCCCCGCATGGCGATGGTCATCGTCTTGTAATCCAATGATTTCAGCGCATCGAACGCGAAGTTCGCCATCGCCCCCATGTTCTCGTAGGTCAACGCGCCGATGTATGAGACGTTGCCGCCGGGCGCGCGGGAGACCAGCGTCCCTTCCTCGATCCGCCCGCCGTTCGCGTCGAAAATCAGCGGGAACTGTCCGTCGAAAGTGCCTGTCGCAGCAAGATTTCCCAGTTCCATCTTCTCGATGAACTTGGCGGCATCAATGCCGATGACCGTCAGGGTGTAGCGACGGGCTTCGGCCAGGCCGAGGCGCAAGTCGGTTGGCTCCAGCACCAGCGTGCCCCCGAGGAACGGCCAGCGCGCATCGTGCAGTCTAAGCACCTGATCCGGCAGGAGACTTATGTCGACCACACCCTCGGTCACCTCGATGCCGGGGTTGATCGAGGCAACAGTCAGCTTTTGATGCGGGGCGGTGACCATGCCGAGCAGGTCGGTGAACACGAGCTTGCCCTTCAGGCCCTTCACCGGACCGAAAGCTGCTGCAAGATCAAGATTTTCGGTGCCGAACGTGCCGGAACTTGTCACCCCGCGCGCATTCCAGTCGATGACCCCGTCGCCGGTCACCTTGCCGTTGACATTGGCGACCACGCCGAGGGCAAGGCGGGTCAGTTGCGCAGGCTGGAAGCCCTTGTCGAAGACGAGGTTGTCGACGCTGATGTCGGCGTGGCCGCTGGCGGTTGCGAGATCATGGCGCACCTTCACCGCTCCAACCTCGCGCGAGGTCTTTGCTTCGCGCAGCAAGGCATTGGCCGTAATGCGATTATCCGCCAGCGTGAGCGTCGCGCCCGTGGCATGGAGCCTTTCGAACCGCGCTGGGTCCAGGCGGTCGGTAAGGTCAAACTCGGTGGCGGAAAGCACAAGCTTTCCATCGATATAGCGCCACTGCCCCGAGGCATTGGAGATATCGAGCGGGACGGCTGCGAGCGTGGCTCCAACTCCCCCGTAACTCCCCCCCAACTCTCCCCCAACTCTCGCGTCCAGATTGGCAACTGTGAGGTGCGTTGCGGTAGCAGGCGGGCCCAGCGTGACATCCACGGCCGACGCCTTGAGCACGCCCGGCCAGGCAAATCCAACAGCGCCGGTGCGCAGGGCAAGTTGGGTTTCGCCAAGCTTGCCGGTGAGGTCGAGTCCGGGCGTGCCGGCCGCCACCTGCAGCCCCCTTGCCCCGTTGCGGACGATCGCGCTGCCACCGGGTGGGCAGAGCTGGAGGGCGTTGCCATCCACCGCCATCTGGCCGAGTTCCAACCGGTCGAAGCGGGCGGTGATGCAGTGGCGCCAGAGTGCAAGTTCGCCTCGCGCACCGTAGGCACCGCTGACGGGGAGCACGAGGTTCTGCACCGAACCGCCCGGAATTGCGCCGGACACCTGCGCGGTTCCTGAAAAGCCCAGCGATCCGTCGGCGATCTGGGCAACCATCATTTCGGGGATTGCCAGCGACCCACCGGCTGCACGCCACGGTGCCATGGTCAGACGGAACAGCGCCTGCCCGGCCCGCCCGCGCTCCATCCGTCCGACGATTCGCGGCAGACCCGCGCCACCGGTTGCAAAACTGCCCGCCAGCAGCGGTGGCCCGCCCTTGGTGCCACTGGCCATCTGGAAGCGCGAAAGCGTGAGCAGGGTCTGCCCGGTTCCGCCGGTCAGCCGTGCCTGCGGAACAACCACCGAAATCGCCTCGCCATTGCGGCGCAGCGCGATCTCGCCGCCGAGGCGACTGCCACGTTCCTCGCGCTTGAGGCTGGCGCGCAATTGGGCGAGCATCGGGGCGAGGAGCGTGCCGCTGGCACTCCGCTCACCCGAGGCCAAGGCGTTGTCGAGGGCCGCCCCCTGCCGCAGGCCCTGCCCGTCGATCGTTCCGCGGAATTCGGCCTTGCGGAAAGCCTCGCGGGTGCGGACCGAACCTTCCAGCCCGAGCAGGCCAAAGCGAACGCCGCCGCTGCTGACCCCGCCAGCATTGGCATCGACCCGACCGGTCAATGCGCCATCACGGAAAGCGAGGCGCGTATCAAGCGCCAGCGTTTCGGCAGAGAGGCCGGGGACGACCAGCTTGTTGCCGCGCACCGTGGCGGCACCGGCGATTCCTGCAAAACCCTTGTCGGCCCGTGCATCAAGATCCGCCACCAGTGGCCCGCTCCTCGCACCGCTGTCGCACGCAATGCGATCCAGCCGGAGCGGCCCGGTCAGCGATGGGCGCTCCTCGCGCACCGCGATTCTGCCGACAAAGCGAGCGCCGTCCGCCTTGCAGCCGCCCCCCATCAGCGACGGCGCGACCGCAGCCAGTGTCCCGGCAAAGCCGTTCTGCAAGCCGCCCTTGCCTTCCACCGAAAGGCCGATCTTCCCCGAATCGGTGAGGATCAGGCCGCGACCGTCCCGGACCTGCAGGTCGAGCCTGGGCAGCGCGAAAGGCTGGCTGTCGGTCTTGGGCGCGTAGATCACCTTGTCGAGCGAGCCAAAACTGACCCTGCCATCCCGGTACTGGCCATAAAGACGCGGGGCGACCAGCTTGACCGAACCGAGATAGGGCGCACCAAGGCCGTAGCGGATACCCACCTCGACCCGCTCTATCGTGAGATCCGGGCGGCGGGGATCCCCCACAACCACGTTGCGGAGAACCTGCCTGCCAGGACCGATGCTTTCTATCTCATAAGTCGCGGGCAAACCGTAGGATTTGAGCTGGCCGACAATGATGCGGTCAGCGATCGAATTGCGTGCAATCCACAGCCCCCCAAGACCTGCCACGGCAAGGACAAGCACAGATACGCTGACGCGCCGAAGCCCCTTTCGCGAACGCGCAGGGCCTGGCGGCGCATCCGGTTCCGCCAATTCGAAACTATCTGCCATCTGCCCCCTTCTTGCGCACTCCCACCGCTTGGGCAATGCACGGCATCTACATCTTGCGTGTACGAACTGTTTGTACCGATTGGCGAACACTTGAGCGCCGAAGTGGTGCCCGGATAGGATCAATGACGGATCAAACCGGACTCTTTCCTGAACGGAACGGCGAAAGCGGCAGCAAGACGAGCTTCGATGGCGGCGATGCCAGCGGCCATCGCGCGCGTTTGCGCAAGCGTCTGATGAGCGGCGGGGAGGACGCCCTCGCCGACCACGAGGTGATCGAATACCTGCTGATGGTGGCGCGGCCGAGGATCGACACCAAGCCGATCGCACGTTCGCTGATCCAGCGTTTCGGCAGTCTGGCAGGCGTGCTCACCGCCGATCCACAAGCCTTGGCGCTGCATCCCAATATGGGCGAGACCAGCGCGGCCGCGCTGCGGATCGTCGCGCTTGCCGCACGCAGGTTGGCGAGGACGGTCGTCCGCGAACAGCCGGTGCTTTCGAACTGGCAGGCTCTCCTCGATTACCTGCACATCGACATGGCCCATCTCAACGTGGAGCGGGTGCGGGTGCTCTATCTCAACACCCAGAACATGCTGATACTCGACCATCTTGTCGGCGATGGCACGCTCGACGAAAGTCCGATCTATACACGCGAGGTGGTAAAGAAGGGGCTCGACGTGGGGGCGGCCGCGATGATCCTCGTCCACAACCACCCTTCGGGCAGCCCCAAGCCCAGCCGGGCCGACATTCAGGTTACGCAGAAGATCACGGAAGCCGCGCGCCTTATGGGCATGACCGTGCACGACCACATCGTCATCGGGCGCGAAGGCTATACCTCGCTCAAGGCACAGGGCCTGATCTAGTGGATCAGATCGCCTTCTCGCCTGCCTTGCCGACCGATTCGATGTCGCGACCAATGCCCTGGACGGTGTTGCAGGCCGCGAGGGCCAGTGAACAGCCAAGTGCGACGAGGACCAGAACCTTGCGAGCCATGTGCATTCTCCGTGCAATATGCGCTGACGCGGATATAGCGCGGCCGCCGTCGATGCAATCTCGTGCAATGGCCATGGCGACGGGTCCGGCAATCTTCACCACGACACCTCCACTACGACACCGGCACCACGACACCGGCAGCGTAACAGGAATTGCGTGATCGGCCGGGTTTGGCCATCGTGGTCCTCAGGACGGTTGGGCGGGCAGTTTTGCAATACAGACGTGAAATCGAAGGGCTGAGAGCGCTTGCCGTGATTCCGGTAGTGCTGTTCCATGCCGGCACGCCGGGATTCGGTGGCGGCTTCGTGGGCGTCGACGTGTTCTTCGTGATCAGCGGCTACCTGATCTCCGGCGTGATCCTGGCCGATCTGAAGCAAGGGCGCTTCAGCCTTGCAGACTTCTATGAACGCCGCGCCCGCCGCATCCTGCCTGCGCTGATTCCGGTGCTGCTGACAAGTGCACTGGCGGCGTGGGCCGTGATGATCCCCGATGATTTTCGCCGGTTCGCCAAAGGACTGGGTGCGAGCGCAGTCTTCGCCTCGAACATGATGTTCGCTCGGGGCTCGGGCTACTTCGACGATGACGAGGGGTTCGAGCCCCTGCTCCACACCTGGAGCCTGTCGGTCGAAGAGCAGTTCTACATCCTGTTTCCCGCGCTGGTCATGCTGCTATGGTGGGCAGGCCAAAGGCGCCTGCATCCCTGGTTTGCCGGGGCGGCGGCCGTATCGCTGACCGGTTGCCTCGCCCTTGCGGGCAGCCACCAGACGATCGCCTTCTATTATCTGCCGACGCGCGCATGGGAACTTCTGCTCGGTGCATTCTGCATGGCCTTGCCGCAAGGTCGGACGAACCCGTGGCTGGCCCTTTCCGGCCTGTCACTGGTTCTGGCGGGGCTAGCCTTCGTCGAGGCGGCGAGCGCACCGGACTGGCGGCTGATGCTGCCCGTTCTGGGCACCGCACTCCTCCTCCGCCATGCGCGGCCGGACAATGCTTTCGGCAGCATGCTGTCGCTCCGCCCGCTGGTGGCGATCGGCAGTGCCTCCTTCGGCCTCTATCTCTGGCACAATCCGCTTCTGGCATTTGCGCGCTATCAATGGCTGGGGACGCCGCCGATCTGGCTGACGGCAGCTGCGGTCGCCTTTTCGGTCCTGCTGGGGTTCGGATCGCTGCACCTTGTCGAGCGTCCGGTGCGCGAGCGTCGGATGCTGGCTTCACGCAAGGCGCTGGCCGCGTTCTGCATTGCCGGGTTGGCGCTTTGCCTCGGCATTGGTGCAGCTGGCGCTTTCGGGAAACTGGAACCGGCCAGCGCTGCCCGGCGCGATGCCCTGCTGGCTTACCCGGCTGCACTGCCCCAGCCGGTCGAACACATGCCGCCGGCAGGGGTGCCTGTTCCATACATCCTGTTCGGCGACAGCCATGCCCGCCAATATGTTCACGTACTGGCGGCACGCGCGGGCGAAGGGGCAATGCTGACCCAGGCAGGCTGTTTCTCCCTGCCGGGCGTGACCAACTACAGCTATGCATCCAGCGAGGCTTCGGCTTGCGTCGAGCATTACACGGCTCTGGCCGGCCTGGTGCGCCAGCGGGCTATTCCCGTGGTGATAATCGCGAATCGGTGGGACCGCGCGCTGTTCGACCCTTCGGATTTTCATCGCTTCGGTCGCGCTTCAAGGGACGGATGGCCCCGCCTCGAGGCAGCGCTGGACCAGTTGCGGGCCAGCCTGCCTGCAGCAACGCGAATCGTGATCATCGGCAGCGTGCCGACCGCTGCTTCTGCGGGCCCCGAGATGGTTGGCGGGTACATGCGGTGCCTGGCCTTCGTCAACGCGCGCTGCCCGCAGCATTTGCCGCGCGAAGATGCGGAAGGGTACCGGATCAACCCCCTGCTTTCGCGCTACGCCGCAACGCACCCGGGCGTCAGATTCTTCGATCCGCAAGAGGTGCTGTGCGGGCCGCAGGCCTGCGACATCGTCCAGCACGGCAAAGCGCTCTACTTTGACGACACCCACCTCACCCCGCATGGAGCAGACCGGGTGATTGCCCGGATGCTGGAGCGGATCGGGCCGATTTGACGCCTCGCCCCTTGCGTTCCGGCCCCCTTGCCCCTAGCGGCCCCGGCGAAGCCTGCCGCGCCAAGATTCACGGAGTCGAACATGGTCCCCCGTTACGCCCGCCCCGCAATGACCGCGATCTGGGAGCCGGAAGCCCGCTACCGCATCTGGTTCGAGATCGAAGCGCACGCCACCGAAAAGCTGGGCGAACTGGGCGTGGTGCCGCCTTCGGGCGCCAAGGCACTGTGGGACTGGTGGGCGACCAACCCCGCCATCGACGTCGCCGCGATCGACGCGATCGAGGCCGTGACCAAGCACGACGTCATCGCCTTTCTTGACTGGGTGGCGCAGCAGGTCGGCCCCGAAGCCCGCTTCATGCACCAGGGCATGACCAGCTCGGACGTGCTCGACACCACGCTCAGCGTACAGCTCGCCCGTGCCTCGGACCTGCTGCTGGCCGATCTGGACGCCCTGCTCGAGGCGATCAAGCGCCGCGCGTTCGAACACAAGTACACCCCGACCATCGGCCGCAGCCACGGCATCCATGCCGAGCCGACCACCTTCGGCAAGAAGCTCGCCGAAGCCTATGCCGAGTTCACCCGCTGCCGTGCGCGCCTTGTCGCCGCGCGGGCGGAAGTCGCGACTTGCGCAATCTCGGGCGCGGTCGGCACGTTCGCCAACATCGATCCTTCCGTTGAAGAATACGTCGCCGACAAGCTGGGCCTTGCGGTCGAGCCGGTTTCCACCCAGGTGATTCCGCGCGATCGTCATGCGATGTTCTTTGCGACGCTGGGCGTCATCGCCTCGTCGATCGAACGCCTTGCCGTGGAAATCCGCCACCTGCAGCGCACCGAAGTGCTCGAGGCGGAGGAATACTTCTCGCCCGGCCAGAAGGGCTCGTCGGCGATGCCGCACAAGCGCAACCCGGTGCTGACCGAGAACCTCACAGGCCTTGCCCGCATGGTCCGCTCGGCCGTCACCCCGGCGCTGGAGAACGTGGCACTGTGGCACGAGCGTGACATCTCGCACTCCTCGGTCGAGCGCTTCATCGGCCCGGACGCGACGATCACGCTCGATTTCGCACTCGCCCGCCTGACCTCGGTGGTCGACAAGCTCGTGATCTACCCCGAGCGGATGCAGAAGAATCTCGACAAGATGGGCGGCCTTGTCCACTCGCAGCGCGTGCTGCTGGCGCTGACCCAGGCCGGGTTGGAGCGCGACGCTTCTTACCGTCTGGTGCAGCGCAATGCGATGAAGGTGTGGGAATCGGACGGCCAGCTTTCGCTGATGGAACTGCTCAAGGCGGACCCTGAGGTCGCTGCGGTGCTGAGCGCGGAGCAGATCGAGGAGAAGTTCAACCTCGATTACCACTTCAAGGCCATCGACACGATCTTCGCGCGGGTGTTCGGGGAAGCCTGAGCCCCTTCCTGCCGGGACTCGCCAAGAGACTTAACCTGTCCTAATCATCGGAGCAGGACGGGTGGCTCACGGAGCGAAAGGCATGAGGATGCTGCGCACGATTTTCTGGGTACTCGTCGTTGGCGTGCTGGCTGCGTTCACCGCAGCCAACTGGCAACCGGTCGAGGTCCGCATCTGGGAAGGCCTGCTGCTGGAGACCCGCCTGCCCGCGCTGGTGATCCTTGCTTTCCTGCTCGGTCTCGTCCCGACCTGGCTGCTGTACCGGACGACGCGCTGGCGGCTGACGCGGCGCATTGCCAACCTCGAGGCATCGCTTGGCGCCAAGGCCGCGCCTTCGCTGTCGTCGACCAATCTCGAAACCGCGCGTGACGCGGATACACTCAAGAGCGAGACCCCGTGAGCAACCCGATCTACCTTGCCCTCGACCTGCCCCGGCTCGACGCCGCCATCGCGCTTGCCCATAAGGTCAAGGGCCACGTCGGCGGGCTGAAGCTGGGCCTCGAGTTCTTCTGCGCGCATGGTCATCATGGCGTGCACGAGGTGGCCAAGGTGGGCCTGCCGATCTTCCTCGACCTGAAACTGCACGACATCCCGAACACGGTGGCGGGCGCGATGCAGTCGATCCATGTGCTCGAACCGGCGATCGTGACGATCCATGCCGGCGGTGGCCGCGCGATGATGGAGGATGCCAAGGCGGCGGCAGGGGAGCATACCAAGGTCGTCGCCGTGACGGTGCTGACCAGCCTCGACGACAGCGACATGGCGGCGATGGGCGTTGGCGGCTCGGCCCATGACCAGGCGCTTCGCCTTGCCGACCTCGCCCAGGAAGCCGGGCTCGATGGCATCGTCTGTTCGGGGCATGAGGTCGGAGCGATCCACAAGCGCTGGAGGAACGGTTATTTCGTGGTGCCGGGCCTGCGCCCTGCCGACGGCAAGCTGGGCGACCAGAAGCGCGCCGTCACCCCTCGCGCCGCACGCGATGCGGGCGCCAGCGTGCTGGTGATCGGCCGCCCGATCAGCCGCGCGGAAGACCCGGTCGCCGCCGCGCGCGCGATCGAGGCAACGCTCTGACCCCATGATCCGCTTTCGGTTGGCCAAGGCTGGGGACGTGCCAGCGCTGCGGGCGCTGGTCGAGAAAGCCTATCGCGGTGACACCGCCAAGCGCGGTTGGACGCACGAGGCGGACCTGCTCGACGACGAACGCACGAGCGACGCGGAACTCGCCGAGACCATTGCCTCGACATCATCGAGGGTGCTGCTCGCCGAGATCGACGGAGCGCTGGCAGGCACGGTAACGATCACCGATGTGGGCCAGGACCGCGCCTATCTCGGCATGCTTTGCGTCGATCCCGACCTTCAGGCCGAAGGCCTGGGCCGCGCACTGATTGCCGATGCCGAGGATATGGCAAGCGAAGTGTTCGGCGCGCGGCTCATGGAAATGACCGTCATCGACGCGCGGCCCGAACTGATCGCCTGGTACGAACGCCGCGGGTATGCGCGCAGCGGCGAGACGCGGCCGTTCCCCAATGGCGAGGCCGTGCCGTTCCGCATGGTTGTGCTTGAGAAAGACCTTAGCTGAGCGGTCTATTCGGGCGACGGTTCCGAACCGGCAGCCGAATCGCCATAATCGCTCGGCACTTCGGCCTGTGCCTCGCTCGCAGCCTGCTCGGCCTCAGCAATGTCGCGGTGCATTTCGGCATCCTGCTTGAGCGCCTTGCCTGCAGCCCCTGCAAAGCTGCCATCAACACCGTCGCTTGGCCAGCGGTAGGCAGTCGAGCCCCCGGCAAGCTCCGGGTTGAATGGACGGTCCTTCAGCGTGGCATCGACCAGTTCGATCACGCGGTTGCGGATCATGTTGTGGGCCATGCCTGCCGCTGCGCCTTCCCCGGCGCCGCCGCCCTCGCAGGTCACCTTGACCTTGGTCAGCACGGGCTCAAGCTCGGTCAGGTGCATGTGGCAGACGCGGTGGGCCATGTCGCCCAGGGCATCATAGGTGACTTCGGAGCCGCCATTGCCGGTGATGGTCGTCCGCAACCGGAAGAACGGCCCGTCTCCGGACGACGCGATGCGGGCAGAGAGCAGCTTGTCGTATGCCTGCTTGCGGCTGAGCGGATATTCGTCAGGCTCGGCGGCGCATCCAGCAAGCAGACTGGCCAGTGCAACTCCAAGAATCAGCCCCGAACGCTTCATGTATTCCCCCCACCCAACATGAACATCACATAACCGCGAAGGATTAATCCGGGGTTTCGCGTTTAACCGGGCACCAGTTCAGGTGTGCGACAGTTGGACTGGGCAAGTCTTGCCGCAATCCATCAGGAGACAAGCCCCGTGAAGTTCTTCAAATCCGCAACCGTTCTTGCCGCACTGCCGCTGGTCGCGCTCGCCGGCGCAGGCTTTGCGCAGAGTGCGCACGCGCAGGCCGTCTCGTCCGGGCCCGTCGTCGCCGCTGGAAACACCCTGCTCAACATCTCGGCAGAGGGCAAATCCGCCCGCACACCTGACCTCGCAGTGTTCAACGCCGGCGTCACCACGCAGGGCAAGACAGCGGGCGAAGCGCTGACCGAGAATGCGCAGCGGATGACCGCTGTCATCGCCGCCCTGAAGAAAGCCGGCATCGCCGAGCGCGACATCCAGACCAGCAACCTCTCGGTGAACCCGGTCTACGGCCAGCCCAAGCGCCTGCCCGACGGCTCCTTCGAACAGCAGGATCCGGTCATCATCGGCTATCAGGCGACCAACCAGGTCTCGGTCCGCCAGCGCAAGCTCGACCAGTACGGCAAGGTCATCGATACGCTGGTTTCGGCCGGTGCCAACCAGGTCAACGGCCCCACCTTCCAGATCGACAGCCCCGATGGTGCCCTCGACGAGGCGCGGCTCGAAGCCATGAAGAAGGCGCGGGCGCGGGCCGATCTCTATGCCAGGGCCGCAGGGCTGCGCGTTGTCCGCGTGCTCTCGATCAGCGAAAACGGTGGCTGGGCGCCGCCGCAGCCGCCCGTGATGTTCGCCCGGGCAGAAAAGGCCATGGTGCAAAGCGCTTCGCCAGTGGCCGCAGGCGAGCTTGAAATGACCGTGACCGTCAACGTCAGCTACGAACTGGCGCCCTGAGGCCTGATTGACATGGGCGGCGCGCCTCTCCTAACGCGCCGCTCATGCCTGTATCGTCCATCAAGATCTGCGGGGTGACCACCCGCGACGCGCTTTCCGCCACGATCGAGGCGCGGGCAAGCCATGTCGGGTTCAACTTCTTCCCGCCCTCCCCGCGCTTTCTTGCGCTGGCCGATGCTCCGGCCCTGGCCATGCAGGCCGAAGGCCGGTTGACCCGCGTCGGCGTGTTCGTCGATGCCGATGATGCGGCTCTGGGCGATGCCGTGGCCGCGGCCCGGCTCGACGCAATCCAACTGCACGGCAAGGAAGACCCGGCGCGGGCGGCGGCAATTCGCACCCGTTTCGGCAAGCCGGTGTGGAAGGTGATTTCGGTGGCAGGCCCGGGCGACGTGGCCAAGGCCGATGCCTATGCCGGGGTTGCCGATTTCATCCTGTTCGATGCCAAGACGCCGAAGGGCGCGGCGCTACCCGGTGGCCTTGGCCTTGCGTTCGATTGGGACCTGCTGCGTGCCTACAAGGGTCCGCTGCCATGGGGGCTTGCCGGGGGGCTTTCGCCCGCGAACGTGGCAGAGGCCGTGCGCGGCACCGGCACGTCGCTGGTCGATGTGTCGTCGGGCGTGGAAAGCGCTCCGGGCGTCAAGGATGCCGACCGTATCCGCACATTCTGCTTTAACGCACGAACTGCCTGATTCTCTGCTGAAAGCCGACACGTCGCAAGCACACCCCCTCCCGCCTCCAGGAGCGGAGTGATAGCGACGCCCTTGTGCTGATCGCCCAAACGAAAACGGGCGACCTCTTTTGAGGCCGCCCGCTTCATTTCGCTTGTGGCGAAGTTCGATCAGAACTTCACGCCGAGGCCGACAGCAACTGCGTCGACGTCGATCGTGCTGTCCTTCACGAAGAAGTGACGGTACTCGACCTTGCCATAGAGCTTGCCGAACGAGTGCTGGTAGCCAGCGCCGGCAGTCCAGGTGCCGTCGCACAGGTCGCAGAATTCGGTGTTGTAACCGCCAACAGCGTAGAGCTTGCCAGCTTCGGCGATCTTCGCACCGACGCGGCCGTTGAAGCCGAACGAAACCTTGGTGCCTTCGGTCAGCAGCTTGTCAGCCGAAACTTCGGCGCCGACGAAAGCGGTTTCACCGAGGTCGTAGTCGTAGCCAGCGGCCACGCCAGCGATTGCTTCGCTTTCACCATCGCTCCATGCAACGCCGCCACGTGCTTCGACGCGGGTTTCGTTGGCGAGAGCCGGGGTAGCCGCAACAAGCGAGGCGGCGAGAGAGATAAGAACCAGACGCATAGATTTTACTCCTGACTTTTTGGCCCCTTCTGTGAAGGTGGCGAGGCGGCAGGTAGAACCGGTCCAGTTCGGAGACAATGACGAAAGTCACAAGAAATTCAAATCCATCCGAGGATGTGACATAGCTGCAACATTCGGCAGCCTAACAATCGCAGATACTTTCGAGAATTACTTGGCCATTATTACAACGCCAAAAGGCGACCCCTTTCGGAGCCGCCTTCACGACGTTGCAAGGACGCCCTAGTCTGATCAAGATTGCCCGCACATGAACGGATCGTGCAGGTTGCCGCAATGCAGCATGGTATCCTTGCACCGCCCCTGCCCCAAAGGCGAAGGCATTGCAAATCTGGACTTTCCGCAAAGGCTCTGCCAAGCGCGAGCCCATGAACGCGCAGACTCCCAACAGCTTCCGCAACCAGCCCGACGAACGCGGCCACTTCGGCCAGTTCGGCGGTCGCTATGTCGCCGAAACGCTGATGCCGCTGATCCTCGATCTCGAGCAGGAATATCGCAAGGCCAAGGCCGACCCGGCGTTCCAAGCCGAGTTCGACGATCTGCTCGAACACTATGTTGGCAGACCGAGCCCGCTCTACTTCGCGCCACGGCTGACCGAAGAGTTAGGCGGTGCGCAAGTCTGGTTCAAGCGCGACGAGCTGAACCACACTGGCGCGCACAAGATCAACAACTGCATCGGCCAGATCCTGCTCGCCATGCGCATGGGCAAGACGCGGATCATCGCCGAGACCGGCGCGGGCCAGCACGGCGTCGCCACCGCCACGGTCTGCGCGCGCTTCGGCCTGCCTTGCGTGATCTTCATGGGCGCAACCGACGTGGAGCGGCAGAAGCCCAACGTGTTCCGCATGAAGCTGCTGGGCGCCGAAGTCGTGCCCGTCACCGCGGGCGCGGGCACGCTGAAGGATGCGATGAACGAGGCGCTGCGCGACTGGGTGGCGAACGTGCACAACACGTTCTATATCATCGGCACTGCCGCAGGTCCCCACCCCTATCCGGAACTCGTCCGCGATTTCCAGAGCGTGATCGGCAAGGAAGCGCGCGCGCAAATGCTCGCCCGCACCGGACGCCTGCCTGACGTGCTGGTCGCGGCCATCGGCGGCGGTTCGAACGCCATCGGCCTTTTCCACCCGTTCCTCGATGATGCCAGCGTCAAGATGCTCGGCGTGGAAGCGGCGGGCCATGGGCTGGACAAGGAGCACGCTGCATCGCTCGCAGGCGGACGCCCCGGCATCCTCCACGGCAACAAGACCTACCTGCTGCAGGACGAAGACGGCCAGATCACCGAAGGCCACTCGATCTCGGCGGGCCTCGACTATCCCGGCATCGGGCCCGAGCATTCATGGCTCAAGGAAATCGGCCGCGTCGATTATACCTCGGTGACCGACAAGGAAGCCCTGGACGCCTTCCAGCTGCTCTGCCGCACCGAAGGCATCATCCCCGCGCTGGAACCCGCCCACGCCATCGCCGCCGTCAAGAAGCTCGCGCCGACGATGGACAAGGACCAGATCATCCTCGCCAACCTGTGCGGTCGGGGGGATAAGGATATCTTCTCGGTGGCGGAGCATCTGGGAGTTTCGTTGTGACCCGCCTCTCCTCCGCCTTCGCCAAGGGCCGTCCCGCCCTCGTCACTTTCGTCACGGGCGGCGATCCGACGCCTGACGCCACTGCTTCCATCCTCGACGCTCTCGTCGAAGGGGGCGCGGACGTGATCGAACTGGGCATGCCCTTCACCGATCCGATGGCCGATGGGCCGGCGATCCAGCTGGCCAATCTGCGTTCGCTCGGCGCTGGCACCAAGACGGCCGATATCCTGCGCATCGCCACCGAATTCCGCGCGCGTCATCCGGAAGTGCCGCTGGTGCTGATGGGCTATGCCAATCCGATGACCATCCGTGGCGCCGACTGGTTCGCCGCCGAATGCGTCAAGGCGGGCGTCGATGGCGTGATCTGCGTCGACATTCCGCCAGAGGAAGACGCCGAACTTGGCCCTGCCCTGCGCGCGGCCGGCGTTTCACTGATCCGCCTCGCCACGCCGACAACCGACCATGCGCGGCTGCCCGCCGTGCTCGAAGGTTCGTCCGGCTTTCTCTACTACGTCTCGGTCGCCGGGATCACCGGGATGCAGCAGGCTGCGCAATCGTCCATCGAAGAGGCCGTGGCGCGGATCAAGGCTTCGGCGACGATTCCGGTTGCCGTCGGCTTCGGCGTGCGCACGCCCGAACAGGCCGGGGCCATTGCCAAGGTTGCCGATGGCGTTGTCGTCGGATCGGCCTTCATCGATCTCGTCGCCAAGCATGGCGCGGATGCGGCAGGACCGGTGAAGGAACTCACCGCTGCGCTTGCCGCCGCCGTCCACTCTGCCCGCAAGGAACTCGTATGAGCTGGCTCAACAAGGTCCGTAACGCCCTCCCCTTCACGCCGAAGCGGGACACGCCGGACAACCTGTGGATCAAGTGCCCTTCGTGCAGCGAAATGCTGTTCACGAAGGACTATGAGGACAACCTCTCGGTCTGCTCCTATTGCGACCACCACGGCCGCATTGGTGCCGACGCACGGTTCGACCAGTTGCTCGACGCTGGCTACGAGCTGCTGCCCGCGCCCAAGGTCAAGGAAGACCCGCTCAAGTTCCGCGACAGCAAGAAGTACGTCGATCGCCTGAAGGCCGCCCGCGCTGCCAATCCCCATGCCGATGCGCTGACCAATGCCTTCGGCAGGATCGAAGGGCAGAAAGCCGTGGTCGGCGTGCAGGAATTCGCGTTCATGGGCGGCTCGATGGGCATGGCTGTGGGCAATGCCTTCGTCGCCGGATGCGAGCGCGCGATCAAGGAGAAGTGCCCCTACGTGGCCGTGACCGCAGCAGGCGGCGCGCGCATGCAGGAGGGCATCCTCAGCCTGATGCAGATGCCGCGTTCGACCGTGGCCATCGCCCGCCTGCGTGCGGCAGGCCTGCCCTACATCGTGGTGCTGACCGATCCGACCACCGGCGGCGTGACCGCGTCCTACGCGATGCTGGGCGACGTGCAGATTGCCGAACCCGGTGCGCTCATCGGCTTTGCCGGACAGCGCGTCATCCAGGACACGATCCGCGAGAAGCTGCCCGAAGGCTTCCAGCGCGCCGAATACCTCCACGCCCATGGCATGGTCGACATGGTCACCCACCGCCGCGACCTGAAGGTGACGCTGGCGCAGGTGATCGATTACCTGATGGCGGGCAAGGCGGCGGCTTAAGGGCCCCTCCACCAACAGCAAAGTTCCTCCCCGTTTTCACGAAGTGCAAATGGGGAGGTGGCATTGGCAACGCCAATGACGGAGGGGTTGCTTGAAGGACTTCGCGATCTCCGAGAACCCGGCGGTGCAGGCGCAGCTTGACCGCCTCGGGGCACTGTCGCTGCCATCGGGGCGCCTTGGCCTCGATACCGTGCGCGAACTCTGCGCGCGGCTTGGCAATCCGCAGGACCGCCTGCCGCCGGTGTTCCATGTTGCTGGAACCAACGGCAAGGGTTCGACCTGCACCTACCTGCGATACATCCTCGAGGCCGAAGGGCTGACGGTTCACTCCGCCACCAAGCCGCATCTGGTCCGCTACAACGAACGCATCCGCATCGCCGGCAAGCTGATCGAGGATGACCTGCTCGCCGCGCTGCTCAAGGAAGTGATGGACGCGGGCGAAGGGCTTGAGCCGAGCTTCTTCGAGGTGACCACGGTCGCCACTTTCCTGGCCTATGCGCGCACGCCTGCGGACGCCTGCGTGATCGAAACCGGGCTTGGCGGCAGGCTCGATGCCACCAACGTGATGCCGACCGCTGCGGTATGCGGGATTGCGACGCTGGGCATGGACCATGAAGCGTTCCTGCTCGCGCCCGAAGAGGGCGTGCCGACCGATCCGCTTGCCCGGATCGCGTTCGAAAAGGCCAGCATCGCGAAGCCCGGCGTGCCGCTCGTGACGATGGCCTATAGCCAAGTCGCCGCCGATTCGGTGGCCGAGACGGCGGCTCGAATCGGTGCGCCGTTGATCATGCGTGGGCGCGACTGGGATGCCGAGATTGCCAGCTCGATCCTCTATCGCGACGAGCATGGCGAGTTGCCGCTGCCCCTCCCCGCCCTGCCCGGGACGCACCAGGCAGAGAATGCGGCGCTGGCCGTCGCGATGATCCGGCACCAGCATGCCGTGCAGGTGACGCTGGGCGCGCTCGGCAAGGGCATCGTCGATGCGCGGTGGCCTGCGCGCTTGCAGCGTCTGGGCGCGGGGCCGATGACAGATCTGGCAGGCGGGCGGACCGTCTGGCTTGATGGTGGGCACAATCCCGATGCGGGGCGTGCGATTGCGCGGCATCTTGAAGGCCAGCCACCGGTGCACCTGATCATGGGCATGCTGGCCAACAAGGACCCCTCGGCGATACTCGCGCCGCTGGCGGACCGCGCCCTGTCAATCTCCGTCGTACCGGCCCCCGGGCACGATGCGCACAAGCCTGCTGACTTTGCGCCGTTCACCAGCCTGCCCGTCGGCAGTTTTGCCACCGTGCCTGAAGCGCTGGCCGCCTTGCCACCCGAGGGTGACGTGCTGATCGTCGGTTCGCTCTATCTCGCGGGCGAAGTGCTGCGGATGAACGACGAGATTCCGGACTGATCAGGCGAAAGGATCGGCGTCCGACTTCTCCTCGCCCGCCGTGCCCATCGCCGCATCGACAAGGCCGCTGCGGCTCATCCACCAGAACAGCACGATGCCCGGCAGCGCCAGCACCGTGGTGAGCAGGTAGAAGTTCACGTAGCCCATGCCCTCGATCAGCGCGCCTGCGGTGGTGCCGGTGGCAAAGCGGCCGACGATGCTCGCAGCAGCGGAGATCAGCGCATATTGAGCCGCCGTGTAGCGCAAGTCGCACAGCGCCGAGAAGTAGGCGACGACAACGACGCCGCCATAGCCCGAGGCGACGTTCTCGAATCCGATCGCGCCGGCCATGCCCAGGTTGGAATGGCCAGCCGCCGCAAGCGCCGCGAAGGAAAGGTTCGACACCGCCATCAGCACCAGCGCCAGCAGGACCGAGCGCTTCAGGCCCATCTTCGCATAAGCCACGCCGCCGATGAACACGCCGATCAGGTAGGCCCAGAAGCCGACGCCAACGTCCCAGATCGCGATTTCGTCGTTGGTGAAGCCGAGATCGTCGAACAGTAGCCGGAAGGTGAGGTTCGCCAGCGTGTCGCCCACTTTGTGAACAAGGATGAACAGCAGCACCAGCCAGGCGCCGTGACGGCGGAAGAATTCGCCGAACGGCCCGATGATCGAGGCAATGACTTCGCCGACTCCCTTGCGCGCGGTGGGCTCGCGGTGGCGTTCGGGTTCACCCAGGATCAGCGCCGTCAGCATGGCCGGCAGGGCGAAGAGTGCACAGGCGAGATAGGCCGCGCTCCAGCCGGAACGCGCCGCCATGAACAGCGCCAGCGCCCCTGCCCCTGCCGAGCCGATGCGCCAGCCATACTGGCTCATGCCCGAGCCGGTGCCGAGCTGGTAGGGCTTCAAGGTCTCGATGCGGTAGGCGTCGATCACGATGTCGAAAGTCGCCCCCGCGACGCCCACCAGCACTGCCGCCAGCACCGTCGCGCCAAGATCCGCCGAGGGATCGACCAGCGCCAAGTTGGCGACTGCGGCCATGACCAGAGATCCGGCCAGCAGCATCCATGATACACGCTGCCCCATGCGCCCGAGCAGCGGCAGATGTACACCGTCGACCAGCCATGCCCAGAAGATCTTCAGGTTGTAGACGAGAAACGCGAGCGTAAAGGCGGTGACCGTCTTCTTGTCGATCCCGTCCTGCGCCAGACGCGTCGTCAGCGTCGCGCCGATCATCGCATAGGGGAAGCCCGAGGACACGCCGAGGAAGAACGCGGCCAGCGATTCCTTCTCAAGATAGGGGCGCACCGAGTCCCACAGGTTCCGGTCACTGGCCTCGGTGCTCATCGACGACTGCGCTCCCTCAAATGTTGCTGGCAGACTAGCGGCCAATTCCAGCGGCGCTAGGGTCAGGACCCATTACTCACACCTCCGAGGCGCCGGAATGGCGAACATATCGGGCGGAAATCCGCGCCGGGAAGGCTGGTTGCCTTTCCAAGCGGATTTCCGTTCGAAATGGAAGCCATTCCGGCGTCCCAGAGGGATTTGACCAAAATGGCCCATCGCTGCGTTGGATGGGCTTGAAATAGAACCACTATTCCCGCGCCCATCCGCCTTGCGCTGGGCCATTTTGCCTCAAACCTCGAAGGTGTGAGTAATGGGCCCTGACCCTAGGGGTGACGCAAGAGGCGTTCTCGCGTAAGGGCTGCCCCATGACTTTTCCCCCAAGAAACGGTGGCGACAGGCCGAAGCGGTTCAGCCCTCGGCCCGGTACCACTGAAAAGAAGCCTTTCTCCATGCGCAGCGGTGCGCCGCGCACGTCGCAGCCGGTCGTTCCCGCCAAGCGCGCGCCGAACGCCGATGGCTCCGAGCGCGAGGGCGATCGCATCGCCAAGCTGCTGGCCCGCGCAGGAATTGCCAGCCGCCGCGAGGTGGAACGCATGATCGAGGAAGGCCGCGTCAAGATCGGCGACGAGGTCGTGACCACGCCCGCCACGCTGCTGACCAGCCTCAAGGGGGTGAGCGTCGATGGCAAGATGGTCGGCCCGATAGCTGCTCCGCGCCTGTTTCGCTTCCACAAGCCTGCAGGCCTGATCACAGCCGAGCGCGACCCCACCGGTCGCCCCACGATCTACACCGCTTTGCGCAATGCCATGCCCAAGGACGCGCCGCGCGTCATGCCGGTCGGCCGCCTCGACGTGAATACCGAGGGGCTGCTGCTGATGACCAACGATGGCGAATTGAAGCGCGCGCTGGAACTGCCCTCTACCGGCATTCCCCGCACCTACCGCGCCCGCACTTTCGGGGACATCACGCAGGCGCGGCTCGAAGAACTTATGGAAGGCATCGAAATCGACGGCGTGCGTTATGGCCCGATCAACGCCAATCTTGAGCGCAGCGCCAACCGCAACAAGTGGATCGAGCTGACCCTGACCGAAGGCAAGAACCGCGAAGTGCGTCGCGTGCTCGAACATCTCGGCCTGGAAGTTTCGCGTCTGCTGCGCACCAGCTATGGCCCGTTTGAACTGGCTGACCTGCAACGCGGCTCGGTCGAGGAGATCCCGCAGTTCATGGTCGAACGCTTCCGCAAGACACTGAAAGCCAAATGAGAATTATAGCCGGAGAATGGCGCGGACGGCCCCTGCGCGCGCCCGAGGGTGACACCACCCGCCCCACTGCAGACCGCACGCGCGAGACGCTGTTCTCGATGCTGGCCAGCCGCCTCGGCAGCTTCGAGGACCTGACCGTCGCCGACCTGTTTGCAGGGTCGGGCGCGCTCGGCCTCGAAGCGCTGTCACGCGGAGCGGCGTCGGCAATCTTCGTGGAGCAGGACGCAGGCGCAATCCGCACCATCCGCGCCAACATCGCGGCCCTGCGCTGCGCCCCGCAATGTGATGTGCGCGCCTCGTCGGTGCTCAGCCTCGGCCCGGTGAAGCAGCCGCTCGACCTCGTCATGCTTGATCCGCCCTATGGTACCGGCGCAGGTGCCGTCGCGATCGACCGGCTGACCCGGCTTGGCTGGATCGGCGAGGCGACCTGGATCTGCCTTGAAACGGCTGCCAAGGAAGTGCCCGACCTGCGCGTGTGCGAGGTCGATGCCGAGCGCAAGGTCGGCAAGGCGCTGATCACGCTGATGCGGTTGAAGTCCTAATCCGCCTGTCGGGGCGAGAACTGCACGCCTGCCAGAGTCATCGCGCCAGCCAGCGTCAGGAACAGCCCGACATAGGCCGTGCCGCCTATGCCGGCGAGCCACGCCGCCGCGAACGGGGCCAATGCGCCACCGATGATCCCGCCCATGTTGAACGCCACCGAAATGCCGGTGTAGCGGACTTCGACCGGATAGAGCGTCGGCAGCCAGGAGCCCAGCGGTCCATAGGCCAGCCCCATCACGAACAGCGCGCTTGCCAGCGTGGCGAAGACCACCCAAGGCGATGCCGCGCCAAGGCCGGTGCCGAACATCATGCCGACGATGATCGTCAGCGCCGCCCCGGTGCCAAGGACAAGCCGCGCCGAGGCCTTGTCCGCCCAGTACCCCGCAACCAGAATGCCGAGCGCAAGGAAGCTGTTGGCGCCAAGCTGAAGCCCTAGAAACTCCTGCTTGGCATAACCGAGCCTGGTCGTGGCAAAGGACAGCGCAAAAGTCGTCGCGAGATAGAAGATCGCAAAGCACGCGACCACGCCCGCGATCCCCGCCAGCACGGCGCCAAGATGATTGCGGAACAGCAGACCGACCGGCACCTTGGGCGGCTCTGCCTTCTCGAGTGCTTCCTTGAACGCAGGTGTTTCGCCGATCCTGCGGCGTACCCACAGGCCAAGACCAACCAGCAGCGCGCTCGCCAGGAACGGCACCCGCCATCCCCAGGCGGCGAAGTCGGCATCCGACAGCCCCTTGCCGAGCAACAGGAACAGCCCGTTGGCACAGAGAAAACCTAGTGGGGCGCCCAGCTGCGGCGCAGAGCCAAAGCGGGCTTCCCACCCCTTCGGCGCGTTTTCCACCGCGAGCAGCGAGGCTCCGCCCCACTCGCCGCCAAGGCCGAAGCCTTGGCCGAAGCGCAAGCAGCACAGCAGCGCGGGCGCGACCCAGCCGATCATCGCGTAAGTCGGCAGAAAGGCGATCAGGAAGGTCGAGCCGCCCATCAGCATCAGCGAGGCGACAAGCGTCGACTTCCGCCCGATCCGGTCGCCGAAGTGGCCGAAGGCAATGGCGCCCACGGGCCGTGCAAAGAACGCGAGGCCAAAGGTCATGAAGGACAGCAACGTCTGTGCTGCCTCCGATTCGGTGGGGAAGAACAATGGCCCTATGACCAGCGCGGCCGCCGTGGCGTAGATGTAGAAGTCGTAAAACTCTACCGCCGTCCCGACCAGACTGGCAGTCAGAACGCGACCATGCTGGCGAATCGGATTCATCTTGGCGCTTCTCCCCTCGTACGCGGGGCGGGTTGTTCCGTCTCAAGCGATCCGGGTCAACCGCTGTGCACACGCAATGGGGCGCCGGTTTCCCGACGCCCCATTGCGCGACGATCGTCAGTAGCCCTTAGATGCCGCCGCGATTGCGACAGCTGTCGGTTACAGTCTTGCTGCAGACCGGATACTTCTTGTTCATGGCCGAGGCGGGCGGCGGGGTCATGTTGCCGGTAGTGCTGCTGTCCATGCTGCTCATCCCGCCTGAGGGAGGCGTTGCAGGCTCTGCGGGAGTGGCTGGCGTTGCGGGCGTACCCATGCCGGGATTGGGCTGGGCCGGCATCGCACCGGATGACGGCACTGCCTTGCCGGAAACCTGCGCCACGATCGAGGGCCAGACCTGCGTGCGTTGTTCCGGCGTCATGGCATAGATCTGCGCCTTCTGCTCGTCGGTCAGCGCCCACCAGCCCTTCTGCTGATCAGCATCGAGGCTCCAGAAGTACTCCTGGTACGTGGAGGGCCATGCCGCATACCTGCTCTTCTGTTCGGCGGCCCATGCGTCGATCTGAAGCTGCTGGTCGGGCGTCGGCGAGAAGGTGCCGGTCGCCGTGGTTGCAGCGGTGGTGTCTGACGTGGTTGCGGTTGCTGTCGTGGAGGTCGACTGGGCGGCCACGAACGAAGGGCTCGAAGCGACGGCAAGCGCCAGCGCGCTCCCGGCAAGAAGGTTTCGCATATGGAATCTCCTGATTTTATCTTTGTACCCGAATTACAACGGCGAAGCTTCGACACCGGAACCGGTTCCCGCAGGTGGGACGGACCGGGCGTTTGATGAGATCGCTGGAAAAGGTTTCCGTTAACCTGCGTTGCATTATTTCAGCGTTGCATTGTGCATCGGGGGCCTAGTGACTGACGTAATTCGCAACGTGCTGATGGGGTTGGGCTGCCCTGGCCTGCTTTGGCTGGGGTCTTGCGCGATGATCGGCGCGGGCACTGCAGTCGTGGTGTCCAAATCGTCGGAGAAGGTCGGGAAAATGGTACGAGAAGGAAGAGCTCAAGGCGCATAACGAGCGCGACAACAAGGCCGCCGCCTATCACGAGCATTCCGATTACAACGCGGACTATTACGAGAACTACGAAGACTGAGCGAACCGTAACGGCCTTGTCGGGCGGGCCGATGTTCTCTAACCGTTCCCAAGTGTCCCAGATTGCGAATCAAGATCAGAGCTGGCTCGATGGCCTCAACCCGCCCCAGCGTGAGGCGGTGACGATGACCGAAGGGCCGGTGCTGATGCTGGCAGGCGCAGGCACGGGCAAGACCGCCGCGCTGACCGCGCGCCTTGCCAACCTGCTGCGCCAGCGGCTCGCCTGGCCGAGCGAGATCCTCTGTGTCACCTTCACCAACAAGGCCGCGCGCGAGATGCGCGAGCGTGTCGGCAACCTGATCGGCCCGGCGGTGGAAGGGATGCCGTGGCTAGGCACTTTCCACGCCATCGCCGCCAAGATGCTACGCCGCCATGCCGAACTCGTCGGCCTGCAGAGCAACTTCACGATCATCGACACCGACGACCAGTTGCGCCTCCTGAAGCAGCTGATCGTGGCCGAAGGGGTCGACGACAAGCGCTGGCCGGCCAAGCAGCTCGCCGGACTGATCGACAAGTGGAAGAACCGCGGCCTCAACCCCGGCGATCTCGATGCGCTGGAGAACGAGGCCTATGCCAATGGCAAGGGCCAGCGCTTCTACGCGCTCTACCAGAACCGCTTGCGCGAGCTGAACGCCTGCGACTTCGGCGACCTGCTTATGCACATGCTCAACATCTTCCGGCGCGAGCGGGACGTGCTGGAATCATGGCAGCAGCGCTTCAAGTACGTGATGGTGGACGAGTATCAAGACACCAACGCGGTGCAGTACCTGTGGCTGCGCCTGCTCGCGCAGAACCGCAAGAACATCTGCGTGGTGGGGGACGACGACCAGTCGATCTATTCGTGGCGCGGCGCGGAAGTCGCCAATATCCTGCGGTTCGAGAAGGATTTTCCGGGCGCCAAGGTGATCCGCCTCGAACAGAATTACCGCTCCACCCCGCACATCCTCGGCGCGGCATCGGGCCTGATCGCGGAGAACTCCGAACGCCTCGGCAAGACGCTGTGGACCGAGGTCGATGGCGGCGACAAGGTGCGCGTGATCGGCGTGTGGGACGCTCCGGAAGAAGCGCGGCGGATCGGCGAGGACATCGAACGATTGGAGCGCGAGGGCGCGCCGCTCGATCGCGTAGCCATCCTCGTGCGCGCGCAGTTCCAGACGCGCACCATCGAAGACCGCTTCATCCAGATCGGCATGGGCTATCGCATCGTCGGCGGCTTCCGCTTCTATGAACGCGCCGAAATCCGCGATGCGCTGGCCTATCTGCGCCAGATCGCCAGCCCGCAGGACGACCTTGCGTTCGAGCGGATCTACAACACCCCCAAGCGCGGCCTTGGCGACAAGACGCTGGAAAAGCTGCACCGCCATGCCCGAGCGCGGGGAATACCGCTGTCAATGGCGGCGGTCGAAATCCTCGATACCGACGAACTGCCTGCCCGCGCGCGCAACACCCTCGCCGCGCTGATGCGCGATTTCGCGCGCTGGCGCGATGCCGCCAAGCAGTTGGTGCCAGCCGAGCTCGCCCGCACGATCCTTGACGAAAGCGGCTACACCGCCGCCCTGCAGGCGGAAAAGACTGCCGAAGCCGCCGGACGCCTCGAAAACCTCACCGAACTCGCCCGCGCGATGGAGGAATACGAGACGCTGGGCGACTTCCTCGAACACGTCAGCCTCGTCATGGACAACGAGAACACCGCCGACGAGGACAAGGTCACGATCATGACCATCCACGCCGCCAAGGGCCTCGAATTCGACAACGTGTTCCTGCCGGGCTGGGAAGAAGGCGTGTTCCCCTCGCAGCGTTCGCTCGACGAAGGCGGCCTTGCCAGCCTCGAGGAGGAACGCCGCCTTGCCTACGTCGCGATCACCCGCGCCCGCAGGCGCTGCACCATCCTCCACGCCGCCAATCGCCAGATCTACGGCCAGTGGACCAGCTCGATCCCCTCGCGCTTCATCGGTGAACTGCCCGCCGAGCACATCGAGGAGGAAACCACCCTCTCGGGCGGCGCATCGATGTGGCGCGCCAACTGGAGCGAGCGCGAAGACCCCTTCGCCCACGTCGCTCAGGCCAGTGCCAGCCGCGCCGCCTCGCGCGGCCCAGGTTGGCAACGCGCCGCCGCCCAGACCTTCAACCCCGCCCCCCGCCGCATCGCCGAACCCACCCGCAGCGCCGCCAGCTTCGCCGCCAAGCCGCGCGGCGACATCGCCGTCGGCGCGCGCGTCTTCCACGAAAAGTTCGGCTACGGCACCGTGGCCGAGCAGGAAGGCAACAAGCTGGAGATCGACTTCGAAAGCGCGGGGCGCAAGCGGGTGATTGATAGCTTTGTTAAGGTGGCTTGAGAGCGTTGGCTTTGTCGGTTGCTATTGTTTAACGATCTAATACGCCCAGTTTCCGCGAGTCTGGAATAAGGCAAAACTTCCTGTCTACCGGCAACGATTGCCCGTTTCGGAGCGCAGGCTTGTGAGTGGACCAGTTCCAATTCTGAAGGACGAAGAGCGGGAACATCCTGTCCCGTCATTATGGAGGAGTAAGCTTCGGGACATCGCGGAGGCGCTGAAAGATGGCAACTTCAACCTGTTTGGTGTCGCCGATGTCGCACCGCAAGACGATGACGCAGCTTCTGCAATTGCCCGAAATATCAAACACTATGGATTCACGTTAACTTCGCTCCCGGACGCAACCTGGGCAACCTCGGTCTGCCAGTGGCAACTGGATTACTGGGAGGTGCTGGTGGACTTATTCACCGTCGAGGAGGGATGTAGTGATCTAGTTTTGCATGTTCACATTTTCGAGCGATCTGGCGGTTTCGATTTCAAAGTGCACTTCGTTTATGTGCCTTAACGCGAACTAAAATTGCGTTTGGCAATGACCGGTTTTGCCCATTTGCCGCCTTCCGATAAGCTTGCCCTGATCTACCTCCCGTCACCCCGTGCTTGACACGGGGTTGGGCTATTCTTCCGGCGCAGCGTCCGAAGAGAAAAGCCAAGGCCCGGATCAAGTCCGGGCCGACGACTTCATCAGGGGGCGTCCTGTCTCAATCGCCCAACATCCGTTCGTGTCGCCTGATTAAAGCGCCGAAACCGCCAGAAATTCCGGAATCGGTCCGTTCCACTCACCCGGCTTTGACGGCGGTTCGGAGTGGTCGCGGTAGCTGGGCTGTTCGCGCCGTGGAGCGCGTTCCTGGCGGGCTTCTGCACGCGGTTCGCGTTCGGCGCGGGGCTTGCGTTCCTCGCGGGCGGGACGTTCGCGGCGGCTTTCGCGCTTCGGCTCTTCCTCGCGGCGCTCGGTCTCGCGGGGTTTGCGCTCTTCCTTCTCGGCGATCTCGAGCTTGAACTCGGGGATCTTGGTCCCCTGCAGCTTCTCGACATTGTCGATCGCCTCGGCATCTTCCGACGCCACCAGCGTGAAGGCGCGTCCCGTCGCCCCGCCGCGACCGGTGCGGCCGATACGGTGGACGTAGTCGTCCGGGTGCCAGGGCGTGTCGAAGTTGAAGACGTGGCTCACGCCCTTCACATCAAGCCCGCGTGCGGCGACGTCGGAGGCGCAGAGGATCGAGATGTCGCCGTCCTTGAACTTCTGCAGCTCGGCGTTGCGCGCGCTCTGGTCCATGTCGCCGTGGATTTCCCCTGCGGCAAAGCCGTGGCGCTGCAGCGACTTGGCCAGTTCGCGCACGGTCGTCTTGCGGTTGGCGAAGACGATTGCCGTGGTGACATTGTCGGTCCGCAGCAGCTGGCGCAGCACTTCGCGCTTCTGGCGCGTGGTGCACTTCACCTTGAACTGGGCGATGCTGGTATTGGTCGACGCCGGTCGCGCCACTTCGATCATCTTGGGGTTCGACAGGAACTTGTCGGCCAGCTTCTTGATCGGCGGCGGCATCGTTGCCGAGAACAGCAGCGTCTGGCGCTGGGTCGGCAGCTTGGTGCAGATGTTCTCGATATCGGGGATGAAGCCCATGTCGAGCATGCGGTCAGCCTCATCGATCACGAGCAGATCGCAGCCGGTGAGCAGGATCTTGCCGCGTTCGAACAGGTCCATCAGGCGGCCAGGCGTGGCGATCAGCACGTCGACGCCGTCCTGCAGCGCCTTGACCTGGTCACCCATCTGCACGCCACCGATCAGCAGCGCCATCTTCAGGTCGTGGTTCTTGCCGTACTTCTCGAAGTTCTCGGCCACCTGCGCGGCGAGTTCGCGCGTCGGTTCGAGAATCAGCGAGCGCGGCATCAGCGCACGGCGGCGGCCGTGCGCCAGAATGTCGATCATCGGCAGCACGAACCCGGCAGTCTTGCCGGTGCCGGTCTGGGCGATGCCGATGATGTCCTTCATCATCAGGACAGCGGGAATTGCCTGCGCCTGGATCGGAGTGGGCTCATCATAGCCGGCATCGAGCACCGACTGGAGCAATTCATCCGAGAGGCCGAGATCGGCAAACTTCATGCAGGCAATTTTCCGAGAACTAGAGACGGCACGAACGCAATTGTGCCCGCTGGACAGCCTGCATCGCAAAACGCCGCCAGCACTGTCTGCGCGCTAAGACGATATGGCCCGAAAAGTCAAGAATTCCGCGACGAGACGGGACGGTCAGTCATCTTCCAGCACGAGTTCGCGCATCTTGGTAATTGCACAGTTCGCTCCGGCC
Organism: Novosphingobium sp. GW835-FHT14H07; assembly: GCF_058793515.1. Classification (NCBI taxonomy): domain Bacteria; kingdom Pseudomonadati; phylum Pseudomonadota; class Alphaproteobacteria; order Sphingomonadales; family Sphingomonadaceae; genus Novosphingobium; species Novosphingobium sp. GW835-FHT14H07. The sequence goes on along the minus strand of NZ_JBXAFX010000014.1, from coordinate 35,805 downwards.
CGTGAATGGATCGTATCCCGGCCGGCACAGAGCTGCCCGTCCTCGTTCCTCTCGACATAGAAGCCCGAATAGAAGTCGCGAGCGCGGCAGGATTTGTCGAGACTGGCACCGATCAGCTTCCGCCCGCGCGTGACAAGCAGGAGGCGATCCTGCGATTCGATCTGCACGCCCGCAATGCTGGTGATCGGCAGGCACTTGCTGGTCTTGCGCTCATAAAAACGCGGCGGCTGAGGCGCGGCCGGCATCGGCGTGTACATCTGGCCGGGCAGGCGCGGTGCAATACGGATGATCATGCGCTGCTCGATGCGCACCTGATTCCAGGACTGGTCGCCCAAGCCGTCGGCAATGAAGCTGTTGAAAGCGCTCGCCCCGAAGTCGTCGACAATGAGGGGCGATCCTGCCGGAATGGAAGCAGTCGCCCATTGCGTATCGCTATCGGGTATCGCCACGGGTGTACCAACCGGTACGGCCAGCAGCATGCCCAATGAGGCCAATAGGTTGAATACGTTGGGCATTCCGATGCAAAAACTCTCGACGTCCCCTCTACGGCCAAGCGGCCCTGACCCCGCTCCAACCGCTCCTGACACCCCTAGCCTCCGGGGTTGAACGGTTGCTTAACCTGTCAGCAATGAAAAATGAATTGCCCTTCCTGCGGGGTGGCAATAGCCGATGCCGTGATGAGCGAAACGTTTCTTGCAGAAGCGGCCCGTCTGCTCGGGCCAAAGGGTCTGACTACCGATCCCGATGACATGGCCCCATGGCTGACCGATTGGCGCGGCCGCTACACCGGCGCGGCGCGGGCAATCGCTTCGCCAGCCAATACCGCCGAGGTCGCCGCCCTGGTGAAGCTGTGCGCCAGGCATGGCGTGCAGATCGTGCCTCAGGGCGGCAACAGCGGCATGTCGGGTGGCGCGACACCATTCGAAAGCGGGCGCGAGATCATCCTCTCCTTGCGCCGCATGAACCGGATCACCGCGCTCGATACCGCGGCGCGTTCGGCCTCGTGCGAGGCAGGCGTCATCCTGCAGGTCCTGCACGAGGCGGCGGAGAAAGAGGGCCTGCGCTTCCCCCTCACGCTTGGCGGCAAGGGCTCGGCCACGATCGGCGGCCTGGTATCGACCAACGCCGGTGGTACGCAAGTCTTGCGCCATGGCTCGATGCGAGCGCTGGTGCTGGGGGTCGAAGCTGTCATGGCCGATGGCAGCGTGCTCGACCTGTTGACCCCGCTCAAGAAGGACAACCGGGGTTTCGATCTCAAGCAGGTGCTGATCGGTTCGGAAGGAACGCTGGGCATCGTCACCGCTGCGACCTTGCGGCTCGCTCCCGCCATTGCCGGCAGGACGGTGATGTGGGCCGGCACGACCTCACTCCACGATGCGCGCAGCCTCCTGCTTCTGGCAGAGGACATGGCGCCGGGGCTGCTGGAAGGCTTCGAGGTCCTGCCCCAGCACAGCCTCGAGGCGGTTCAGGCCTACACTCCCGGAACGCGCGCACCGCTGACGGAGCCTCATGCCTGGCATGCCCTGATCGAACTGGTCGCGGGCGACGAGGACACCGCCGCGAGATTGCCCGAACTGGCCGAGCGCATCCTTGCCACGGCGTTCGAACGCGATCTCATCGCTGACGCCACGATCGCCGCCAGCGAAGACCAGGCCGAGCGCATGTGGTTGATCCGCGAGACCATCTCGCCAGCCGAACGCGCGCTTGGCCCGGCGATGCAGCACGACATTTCCGTGCCGGTCGAAAAGATGCCCGCCTTTGTCGAGGCCGCCGTCCCGCGCCTCGAAGCCGATTGGCCGGGCACCCGCGCGGTCTGTTTCGGGCATCTCGGTGACGGCAACGTCCACTTCCACGTCATCGCGCCGCCGGTCAGCGACCGGGCATCGTGGGAAGCAGGCGACGGCAAGGCGATCAGTGCACAGGTCCACGACATGGTGGTTGCGTGGGGAGGCTCGATCTCTGCCGAACACGGAATCGGCAGGCTGAAACGTGACGAACTGGCCCGCCTTTCCGATCCCGCGGTGCTTGCCACGATGCGCGCCATCAAGCAGGCACTGGACCCGGACGGCCTGCTAAACCCCGGAAAGCTTGTCTGACGCGGCTTGCGCGGCCTTCTGGCAGCCCCTAAGAACCGGCGTTCCCGCTAAGCCGCGGCCAGAGTGAGTTTTGCCCGCGCGAATGTTTTGATTCTTGGAGAGATGCAAAATGGCCAGCGCGCCGCAAGCGAACCTGCCGATGTTCTACAACGACCTGATGCCGCTCAACAGCCGGGACCATGCAACGTGGAAGGCGAAGAACGCGGATGCAGCTCCCTGGCTGATCGGACAGCACGCCATCCCCCTGACGGCTGAGGAATTTCCCCAGGCAGCACGCCATTACCCGATCATCTTTGCATCGGGTGACAACCCGGTTCCGCTGGCGCTGATGGGGCTGAACGAAGGCGTGAACGTCTTTGTCGATGAAGAAGGCAAGGTCACCCAGCCGATCTACATTCCGGCCTATGTCCGCCGCTACCCGTTCCTGCTCGCCAAGCTGAACCCCAATAGCGAAGAACTTTCGCTGTGCTTCGACCCTTCGGCAAACCTGCTCGGCGATTCGGTGGAAGGGCAGGAGCTCTTCACCGACGGCCAGCCTTCTGAAGCGACCCAGGCTGCACTCGGCTTCTGCGAACAGTTCGAACAGGCCGGCCAGCGCACGCAGGCCTTCATCGACGAGCTGAAGAAGCACGACCTGCTCATGGAGGGCGAAGTCGCCATCCAGCAGCAGGGCAATGACCAGCCGTTCGTCTATCGCGGCTTCCAGATGGTCAATCAGGAAAAGCTGCGCGATGTGCGCGGTGACGTGCTGCGTGGCTGGGCGCAGAGCGGCCTGCTGCCGCTGCTTTATGCCCACCTGTTCTCGCTCGAACTGATCAGCCAGATCTTCGGCGCACAGGTTCAACTGGGCAAGGGTCCGATCCCGGCGATCCAGGTTCCGGCTGAATAAGCCGGACACGATTTGACATCGGGCTTGAGCGATCGAGCCACAGGTCAACAGAAAAGCGCGGTGAACCATTCGGTTCATCGCGTTTTTTCTTGGGGTGTTGCAAAAATCCCTCGAAAGGCCTTGCAGGGGCAAATCCCCTCACCTATCTTGTGATTGTTGCGTTGCGGCTCCCCTCATGGCCCAGCGTAACTGGTGCACTCACGTGCACCTCCTCCCTGAACCTTGGCCACCTGGAGCTTGCTCCAGGTGGTTTTTTCTTGGGTTACATGAGTTTGCGCAAGTCTGCCCGCGCGCTTGCCCATAAAGCGCGCATCTACTCGGCAGCAGCGCGCCAGCGTCCGCAATCGGATGCGCGGCCAAGGTCCGCCACATCGACCGCGAGTCGGCGCACCAGGCCCACCAACAGCTCGATCGTGGCATCGAAGCCGGGGCCGGGTTCGGCCATGCGTGCATCGAGGTAGCAAGTGCGGTCTATCTCGAGCTGCATGCAGTGTAGCCCTTCGGCACGCCTTGCGTGTCGCTCCAGCACGTAGCCCCCGGCATAAGGCCGGTTGTGCGACACCCGTCGCGCAGCTTCGGTGAAGAAGCCGAACGCAGAAGCCACCACCCCCCCATCGCACGAAGCGCCGAACCGATCGCCCACGACGAATTCCGGCGCACGCTCTCCGGGTGAACGCGCCGCCAGCGGTGGCATCGAATGAAGGTCGATCAGCAGGGCAGCGCCCCAACGGTCCCGAATCGTTTCGAGCGTGCTGGCGAGCGCCATGTGATAAGGCTGATGCACCGCTGCAATCCGCTCTGCCAGCTCGCTGTGGTCGAGCCTGCGCTTCCACAGCTCTCCAAGGCCCGGCAGACGACGCGGCACCAGCCCCAGCCCGCTTCGTGCGCGCCTGCCAAAACCGCTGGGCGCGGCCGAAGCATCGGCCGGTGGACCACCGACCATCTCCCAGTCGACATCATCGCTGGCACGGTTGAGATCGAGCATGGCCCGCGGCGCATGGGCGATGAGCAGCGCCGCGCCGGTCCGGCGAGAAACCGCCTGCCCCAAGAGATCGGCGTAGCGATCCTCAAGCCGGGGCGCTGCGAATGCGGGATGACGCATCCGGTCCAGCAGCGACTTGGCATAGGCCCTTCCTGCGTGCGGGACGGCAATCACCACGGGGATCGGCGAAGGATCGATCGTCGTCAGGCTGTAGGCCGGCACACCGGGATTGCCCGGCACCGACCCGCCATGGACCGAAGCCGAATCGCCCTGGTGCTCACACTCATGCTGCATCCCGCAAAGGTGCAACCGATTCGCACGCAAGTCAAAGCAAGGTCCGACAACGATTGGACCACATGTCGGGTTGCGGGCAAAAAGCGGTTTGCGCGAAGCTTCAGGCGGGAGATTGTTAACCCCATCGGCGTTATAGGCCATGGAACTGAAGCCCCACTAAAAAACAGGTTCGCCATGATCCGGATCCTGCTCGCCGAAGATGAAGAGGCGATGCGCACTTACCTGACCCGCGCGCTGGAAAATGCCGGCTATTCCGTGGCTGCCGTGGACAGGGGCACCGCCGCAATTCCCCTGCTCGAATCCGAACATTTCGACCTCCTCCTGTCTGACATCGTGATGCCGGAAATGGATGGAATCGAATTGGCGCAACGCTGCAGCGAGATCAGTCCCAGCACCAAGGTCATGTTCATCACCGGCTTCGCTGCCGTGACGCTCAAGGCAAATCGTGAGGCACCCCAGGCCCGGGTTCTGTCAAAGCCGTTCCACCTCAAGGATCTGGTGCTGGAAGTCGAGCGCGTGTTCGAGGATGCGCAGTTCGCGGGCAGCCGCTGAACTCCGGCTGCAAATTCCCCCTTGCCATGAATCGGGACGGGGGCTAATGGCGCGCTTCCCGACGCGATCAGCGGTTCTCCGCCAGCCAAGGGACAAGCAGATGGTACGGGCGTATAGCTCAGTGGTAGAGCACTATGTTGACATCGTAGGGGTCGCAAGTTCAATCCTTGCTACGCCCACCATCGCATAAGAAACCCCGCCAATGGCGGGGTTTTTTGTTGATCGACGCAGGCTTTTGTTGATCGACAGGGCAAAGTGGCGGGAGCGACCAGCGCCCCCGCCCTGGCGATCTTACTTGCCCTGCCAGTTCGGCTTGCGCTTCTCGGCAAAGGCGGCGGCGCCTTCGCGTGCGTCGCTCGACGTGAATACCGGCGCGATATAGGCCTGCTGCTTCTTCCACATTTCCGCCTCGGTCCACTCGTGCGAATCGCGGATGATGCCCTTCGACGCGATCAGCGCAAGCGGACCGTTCTCGGCGACCTTCGCTGCCAGAGCCTTTGCTGCTTCCAGCGACGGGCCCTCGACGATCTGGTTGATGAAGCCGAGCTCATAAGCGCGCTGGGCGGTGATGAAGTCGCCGGTCAGCGCCAGTTCCATGGCGATGCGCGGCGGGATCTGGCGCGGCAGCTTGATCAGGCCACCGGCAGCAGCGGCAAGTCCGCGCTTGGCTTCGGGAATGCCGAACTTGGATGAAGCGCTCGCCACGATCAGGTCGCACGACAGCGCCAGTTCCATGCCGCCCGCCAAGGCATAGCCATCGACCGCAGCGATGATCGGCTTCTTCGGCGTCCATTCCGACAGGCCGCCAAAACCGCGCCCGGGAATCGAGGGCGACTCCCCGCGCAGGAAGCCCTTGAGATCCATCCCTGAACAGAACGTGCCGCCAGCCCCGGTGAGGATCGCACAGCGCAGGTCGGCCTCGGCATCCAGCCGGTCCATCGCTGCCGAAATGCCCTCGGCCGCAGCCTTGTTCATGGCATTCTTTGCATCGGGCCGGTTGATCGTGACGATCAGCACGTTGCCATCGACTTGGGTAAGGACTTCCGCCTCGCTCATCGCATCTCTCCAAAAGGACTTGCACCCGGCTTTAACCGGTCACTTAAATATCTGCATTGCCCATGCGCCGATGTCCAGCGCAAAGCCTGCAAAAATTGCGCGAATCGCCCCACTGCCTTGCGCACCGGCAAGCCTCTGCTAAGGGAAGGCGCAATTTCTCTCCCCAGCTTGAAAGACAGGACGGACATGGCGAAGATCAAGGTGAAGAACCCGGTCGTCGAACTCGACGGCGATGAAATGACCCGGATCATCTGGGAATGGATCCGCGAGCGCCTGATCCTCCCCTACCTCGACATCGACCTCAAGTACTACGACCTCTCGGTCCAGAAGCGCGACGAGACGGACGACCAGATCACCATCGATTCCGCCAATGCAATCAAGCAGTACGGCGTCGGCGTGAAGTGCGCCACGATTACGCCTGACGAGCAGCGCGTCGAGGAATTCAACCTCAAGTCGATGTGGAAGTCACCCAACGGCACGATCCGCAACATCCTCGGCGGCGTGGTCTTCCGCGAACCGATCGTGATCCAGAACGTGCCCCGCCTCGTCCCGGGCTGGACCGACCCGATCGTCGTCGGCCGTCACGCCTTCGGCGACCAGTACCGCGCCACCGACTTCGTCGTCCCCGGCCCCGGCAAGCTGCGTCTCGTCTGGGAAGGCGACAACGGTGAGACGATCGACCGCGAAGTGTTCAACTACCCCTCGGGTGGCGTCGCCATGGCGATGTACAACCTCGACGATTCGATCCGCGACTTCGCCCGCGCGTCGTTCAACTATGGCTTGTCGCTGGGCTGGCCGGTCTACCTGTCGACCAAGAACACCATCCTCAAGGCCTACGACGGCCGCTTCAAGGATCTGTTCCAGGAAGTGTTCGACACCGAAGGCTTCAAGGAAAAGTTCGCCGCCGCCGGCATCAGCTACGAACACCGCCTGATCGACGACATGGTCGCCTCGGCGCTCAAGTGGTCGGGCAAGTTCGTCTGGGCCTGCAAGAACTACGACGGTGACGTGCAGTCCGACACGGTTGCGCAGGGCTTCGGCTCGCTCGGCCTGATGACCTCGGTCCTCATGTCGCCCGACGGCAAGACCATCGAAGCCGAAGCTGCCCACGGCACCGTGACCCGTCACTACCGCCAGCACCAGCAGGGCAAGCAGACCTCGACCAACCCGATCGCCTCGATCTTCGCGTGGACCCGCGGTCTGATGTACCGCGGCAAGTTCGACGAGACCCCGGAAGTCGTGAAGTTCGCCGAAACGCTCGAGCGCGTCTGCATCGAAACCGTCGAAAGCGGCAAGATGACCAAGGACCTCGCCCTGCTGATCGGCCCGGATCAGGCCTGGATGACCACCGAGAAGTTCTTCGAAGCCATCGTCGAGAACCTCGAAGCCGAAATGAAGAACTGGGCATAAGCGCCGGTTCCTTTATGGAAACAGCAAAGGGCTCCGGTTCGCGCCGGGGCCCTTTTGCTTTGGCAACAGTTCGACATGCAGAAACGGGTGACACCATTGCCCCCCTCCCCTAACCTTCGCCAATGGCAGGCAATCTCGAACCGACGACCGCACTTTCCGACGCTCTCGTAATCCTCGGTGCCGCAGGCATCGTCATCCCGGCCTTTGCCCGCTTCCGCATCACCCCGATCATCGGCTTCATCCTCGTCGGACTGGTGGTCGGCCCGTTCGGCCTCGGCGCGCTCGTGCCGCAGTACCCCTGGCTGTACCACTTCACCATTTCCGATCCGGCCGCGATCACGCCTTTCGCGGAGTTCGGCATCATCCTCCTGTTGTTCGAGATCGGCCTGGAGCTGTCCTTCAATCGCCTGTGGGACATGCGCCGACTGGTCTTCGGCCTTGGCGCGATGGAGCTTGGCATTTCGGCCTTCCTCCTGTCGGCGGCACTTCTGGCCACCGGTTTGCAGATCAGCGGCGCTTTCGGCCTCGGCCTTGCACTTGCGCTTTCCTCGACCGCGTTGGTCCTGCCCATCGCCGGCACCCACGGCCCGGTCGGTCGCGCGGCGCTGTCGATGCTACTGTTCGAGGATATCGCGCTCGTGCCGATCATCTTCATCCTTGGTGCAATGGGCCCGGTCGCCGCGCATTCGGATGGCCCAACCCTTGGCGAAACGCTGCTTTATGGCGGCATCGTCATTGCCGTCCTGCTGGTCGGCGGACGCCTGCTGCTACCGCGCCTTTTCGCCCAGGCTGCACAGACGAAGAGCCCCGAGTTGTTCCTTGCTGCCACGATGCTGGTTGTGATCGCCGCAGCGCTGTCGACGTCTCTCGTCGGCCTCTCGCCGATCATGGGCGCGCTGCTGGCGGGCCTGCTCATCGCCGAGACCGAGTATCACACCGAGGTCGAAGCGATTACCAAGCCGTTCAAGGGCCTCGCGCTGGGCGTTTTCCTCATCACCATCGGCATGGGCATAGATTTGCGCGTCGTCTGGGCACAGATCGGGCCGCTCACCCTCGCCGTCGTCGGTGTGGTGGTGCTCAAGGCGCTTGTCACGATGTTCGCCCTACGCGCCATGGGCAAGGAGCGCGCTACCGCACTCGAAGCCGGCATCCTGATGGCCAGCCCATCGGAAACTACCCTGATCGTGCTGACCACGGCCGCCGAGGCAACCCTCATCGACCGGGAAACTGCCCAATTCTGGCAGATCGTCACCGCCATCGGCCTGACGATTACGCCGCTCCTGGCCAAACTCGGTGAGACATGGGGGCAGCGGGTCGCGCGCGGGACTGCGGACGTCGGACAGAATACGTTCGTCGAGGAGCCCGAAGGCGAGCGCGTCGTCGTCATGGGCTTCGGCCGCGTCGGCAGGCTCATCGCCGAGATGCTGACGGTCCACAAGGCCGCCTGGCTCGGCATCGATTCGGACCCCGGCATCGTCAGGAACGCGCGCAAGGATGGCCTGCCAGTCCTGTTCGGCAACGTCGACAGCGAAGCGGCAATCGCCCGGCTCGGCCTCGATGATGCCAAGGCGATGATCCTGACGATGGACGAACCCGTCCTCATCCTGCGCATGGTCAAGCGCCTGCGGAGCGCACATCCTGACCTCCCGATCATCGTCCGCGCGCGCGACGCGACGCACGCCGCCGCGCTTTACAAGGCCGGCGCCAGCCATGCCGTGCCCGAGACGCTCGAGAGTTCGCTACAGTTGTCCGAAGCTGTGCTCGTCGATCTCGGCTTCCCGATGGGCCCGGTCATCGCCTCGATCCACGAAAAGCGCGACGAACTGCGCCAGAAGATCAAGGAGGAAGGCGAGCTCAATTCGCTTCCCAAGCTCAAGTCTGCCTCGCTCCGGGAACGCTCTGCCTGACAGCCCGCAACCGATCTCCTTGCCCTGTGTTTTCATGGCAAGGAGAGAAACATGACCCACCGCAGCAACAAGCCCGACCTGAACCCGGCAACGCAGGACGATCAGCCGAACAAGGGCCCGATCAAGGGGCCGCAGCAGACCGACGCCACGATGCGCGAAAAGGATCTGGCCCGCGGCTCCGAACCCGAAACGCGCGGCGCCAGCGGGCGCAGGCAATAACGGTCAATTCGAAAGAACAGCCTTAGCCGCAGCAATCGCCTCGGCAGCCTTTGCTCCGTCCGGACCGCCGCCTTGGGCCATGTCCGGACGGCCACCACCGCCCTTGCCGCCAAGTGCTTCCACGCCTGCGCGCACCATATCGACCGCGCTGACCTTTCCGACGAGATCCTCCGTCACCGCCGCCGCGATCGAAGCCTTGCCTTCGTTCACCGCGACGATCACCGCAACGCCCGAACCCAGACGCTGCTTTGCCTGATCGAGCAGTCCGCGCAGTTCCTTGGGGTCCAGCCCGTCGAGCACCTGGCCCGAGAACTTCACGCCGCCCACTTCCTCGTCCGCGTTCTCCGCCTTGGCTGCACCGCCGCCCAGCGCCAGCGCCTTCTTCGCCTCGGCCAGTTCGCGCTCTAGCTTCTTGCGCTCTTCCATCAGCGCGGACACGCGAGCTTCCACGTCTTCCGGCGTCGTGCGCAGGATCGACGCGGTGTGCTTCAATGCCTCTTCGCGGGCCACGAACCACTGCCGCGCGCCCTCGCCGGTCAGGGCCTCGATGCGGCGCACGCCCGACGAGACTGCGCTTTCGCTGACGATGCGGAACACGCCGATATCGCCCAGCGCCCGAACGTGCGTGCCGCCGCACAGTTCGACCGAATAGTGCTTCTCCGTCGCACGGCCCATCGAAAGCACGCGCACTTCCTCGCCATACTTTTCACCGAACAGTGCCATCGCCCCCGCCTCGATCGCATCATCGGGGCTCATCAGTCGCGTCGTCACTGGTTCGTTGGCACGAATCTCGGCGTTCACTTCCGCTTCGATCGCGGCAATGTCCTCAGGCGTCAGTGCAGTCGGCTGCGAGAAGTCGAAACGCAGGCGATCGGCGGCGACCAGCGAGCCCTTCTGCGTCACGTGCCCGCCAAGGCGATTGCGCAGTGCCGCATGCAGGAGGTGCGTGGCCGAGTGGTTGGCGCGGATTGCATCGCGACGTTCGACATCGATGTCGAGTTTCACCACGTCACCGACCTTGATCGCGCCGGCCTCGACCTTCGCGTTGTGCGCGTGCAGGCGGCCCAGCGGCTTGGCGGTGTCGCTCACTGCCAGCTTGAGACCATCGGCGCCGGTGATCATCCCTGCGTCACCGGTCTGGCCACCGCTTTCGCCGTAGAACGGCGTCTGATTGACGATCACGGTAACGTCGTCGCCCGCCGCAGCACTCTCGACTTCCTTGCCGTCCTTGACCAGCGCCACGACCTGCGCCTCGCCGGTGGTGGCGGTGTAGCCGGTGAACTCGGTCGCGCCGACACGCTCGGCAATGTCGAACCACACTTCGCTGTCCGCAGCCTGGCCAGAGCCCTTCCACGCCGCGCGCGCCGCCGCCTTCTGCTGCGCCATGGCAGCATCGAAGCCCTCGCGGTCAACCGCAATGCCACGGGCGCGCAAGGCGTCTTCGGTCAGGTCGTACGGGAAACCGTAAGTGTCATAGAGCTTGAATGCGGTCCCGCCCGGCAGCGCATCGCCCTCGCCCAGCGCAGCGGTCGCTTCGTCGAGCAGCTTGATGCCGTTCGAAAGCGTGCGGCGGAACTGCACTTCCTCGCGCAGCAGGGTTTCCTCGATCAGCGGCTGCGCACGGCCCAACTCAGGATAGGCAGCGCCCATCTCGGCGACCAGTGCCGGCACCAGGCGGTGCATCAGCGGGTCCTTGGCGCCCAGCAGGTGCGCGTGGCGCATGGCGCGGCGCATGATACGGCGCAGCACATAGCCGCGGCCCTCGTTCGAAGGCAGCACGCCATCGGCCAACAGGAAGCTGGTCGAGCGCAGATGGTCGGCAATCACGCGATGGCTCGCGCGCTGCTCGCCCTCGGCCTTGACCGAGGTCAGGCTTTCGGAGGCCGCGATCAGCGCCTTGAATGTGTCGGTGTCGTAGTTGTCGTGTTCGCCCTGCAGAACGGCGGCAATGCGCTCGAGGCCCATGCCGGTATCGATGCTCGGCTTGGGCAGGCTGCCGGTGATTTCACCCGCGGTCTGCTCGAACTGCATGAACACGAGGTTCCAGATCTCGATGAAGCGGTCGCCATCCTCTTCCGGCGATCCCGGAGGGCCGCCCCAGATGTGATCGCCATGATCGAAGAAGATTTCGGAGCAGGGACCGCACGGGCCATCGTCGCCCATCGCCCAGAAGTTGTCCTTGGTGGCGATGCGGATGATGCGATCCGCAGGCAGGCCTGCGATCTTCTTCCACAGCTCGAACGCCTCGTCGTCGGTATGGTAGACGGTGGCGAGCAGCTTGTCCTTGGGCAGGCCCCATTCGCGCGTCAGCAGCGTCCACGCATGGGTGATCGCCTGCTCCTTGAAGTAGTCGCCGAACGAGAAATTGCCGAGCATCTCGAAGAAGGTGTGATGCCGCGCAGTGTAGCCGACGTTGTCGAGATCGTTGTGCTTGCCGCCCGCGCGCACGCACTTCTGCGACGAGGTGGCGCGTGGGGTCGCGCGTGTCTCGAGCCCGGTGAAAACGTTCTTGAACGGCACCATCCCGGCGTTCGTGAACATCAGCGTCGGGTCGTTGTAGGGCACCAGCGGCGCAGACTGCACCACATCGTGCCCGTGCGAGCCGAAGTATTCGAGGAAGGAGCGGCGGATTTCGTTCGTCGAAGTCATGAAAGGCCGATTAGGCGAGCGTTCGGCGCGCTACAAGCACGTTTCATCCATCATTGTGATCGGACGTGGCGCTTACCAGCCACGCCGCAGCATTGAATGCCACCACGCCGTCCCGATGATGGGCCTCCACAAGCTCGGCGAGCCGCATCTCGACCGCTGCGCGCTCGGCCTCGGGCAAAGTCCGCAAGGCCGCCGCAGCAGGTCCGATGCGGCGGAACAGCGCCATCGCTTCGCCCACGGCATCTGGCCCGGTGCCGGCGATGTACCGGAAATCCACCGGCGCGAACTCCACCGCCCGCCATCCTGCCATGCAGCGTCGCACGTGCTCCGGCAGGGCGAATGCGAAGGGGCCCGGCGCAGTTGGCGAAGCTGGCGGAGAATCACCTTTCGGCAGTAGCGCCGCGATGGCCGCCGCCCAGTCGTTCTCGGCAGCCTTGCGAAAGCACGAGAAGACCATGCGCGCTCCTGGCATCGCCTGCGCGGCCAGATGGGCGAAGGCTGCTTGCGGATCGGAGAAGAACATCACGCCGTGGCGCGATACATACAGGTCCGGCCGTGACGCGGGTTGCCACTGCGAGGCATCGGCCAGCTCGAACGTCAGGTTTGGCTGAATGGCGCGGGAGCGGGCCGCATCGACCAGATCGGCAGAGATATCCACGCCGGTCACCTGCGCTTGCGGCCTTGCCTCGGCAATGGCGATCGACAGCTCCCCCGCTCCGCAACCGATATCTGCAACAGCCGCGCCCGGCTCTTGAGCGATGGCCGCCAGAAGTTTGGGTGTCAGGTCGGAAAAGCTGACATCGGTGCGCCGCCATTCGCTGGCCCAGCTCCGTCCGACCGTCCCCTGCCAGTCACTCACGTTGGTCATGCCTTACATGCCGAAATAGTCGCCGCCCTTTTCGCGCGCGCGCTGCCACGCGGGCCGCGCGTGGATGGCCGCGACGAATGCCGCAAGCTTGGGGAAATGCGCACCCGCTCCTTGCATCACCGCGATCTCTGCCGGGAAGCTCATCATCACATCCGCCCCGGTCCAATCGTCGCCGATGAAGTGGCCGGACGGGCGCAGGATCTGCTCCATGTAGCCAAAATGGGCTGCCAGCTGTTCGTCGATGCGCGGCTTCAGCGGCGCGGCAGCCTCTCCAAGGCGCGAGGTATAAAGCTGCAGGAGGACGGGGGTCATGGCAGAGCCTTCGGCAAAATGCATCAGTTCAAGGTGCCGCAGGGCGTCGTCCGAACCTTCCGCCGGGAGCCATGTGCCCTTGCCATAGCGTTCGCACAGGACCTGCACGATCGCGCCCGATTCCTCGATGACCCGGCCATCGATCTCCAGCAGGGGCGATTTGCCCAGCGGGTGCACGGCCTTCAGTTCGGGCGGGGCAAGGTTGGTCACCGCATCGCGCTGATAGTGCCTAATCTCGTAATCGACGCCAAGCTCCTCCAGCAACCAGAGGACCCGTTGCGAACGGCTGTTGTTGAGATGGTGAACGATGATGCCCATGGCGATTCTCCGTGCGGTTTAAGTGGAAGGTTAACCCGCAACCGCCGGCGCGCAAACAAAAAGCCCGCGCGATCCTGCCGGGGAACGCGCGGGCTCTTTGTCTGGCTGGCGGGCCCGGCTTGCACCGGGGATGGAGGCTGCCCGCCGCCTTGAAGATCAGACGTCGTCGTCCGCGTCCGGACCGACCATCAGACCTTCGGCAACCTTGTCGGTGCGGCCGCGGATCGCGGCTTCCAACCGGTCGCAAAGTTCGGAATTCTCGCGCAGGAAGTTCTTGGCGTTCTCGCGCCCCTGCCCGATGCGGATCGAGTCATAGCTGAACCAGGCACCCGACTTCTCGACCAGCCCGGCCTTGACGCCGAGGTCGAGGATTTCGCCGATCTTCGAGATGCCTTCGCCATACATGATGTCGAATTCAACCTGCTTGAACGGCGGAGCCACCTTGTTCTTGACCACCTTCACGCGCGTGGCGTTGCCGACGATCTCGTCACGATCCTTGATCTGGCCGGTGCGGCGGATGTCGAGGCGGACCGAGGCGTAGAACTTGAGCGCGTTGCCGCCCGTCGTCGTCTCGGGGTTGCCGTACATCACGCCGATCTTCATGCGCAGCTGGTTGATGAAGATCACCATGCAGCGCGAACGGCTGATCGAACCGGTCAGCTTGCGCAACGACTGGCTCATCAGGCGGGCCTGCAGGCCGACGTGGCTGTCGCCCATCTCGCCTTCGATTTCCGCACGCGGCACGAGCGCGGCCACGGAGTCCACCACCAGCACGTCGATCGCGTTGGAGCGCACCAGCGTGTCGGTGATTTCCAGCGCCTGTTCGCCAGTATCCGGCTGCGACACGATCAGGTTGTCGATATCGACACCCAGCTTCTTGGCATAGACCGGGTCGAGCGCATGCTCGGCATCGATGAATGCCGCCGTGCCACCGGTCTTCTGGGCCTGGGCGATGACGTGCAGCGCGAGCGTGGTCTTGCCCGAGCTTTCCGGCCCATAGACTTCGATCACGCGTCCGCGCGGCAGACCGCCGACACCGAGTGCGATATCAAGCCCCAGCGACCCGGTGGAGATCGCCTCCACCTGCATCGCTTCCTTCGAGCCCAGCTTCATTGCCGAACCCTTGCCGAACGCACGGTCAATCTGTGCAAGGGCTGCGTCGAGCGCCTTCTGACGATCCATGTCCTTGATCTTACCTTCCTCGATGAGCTTGAGCTGAGCCGCCATGGCTTCGTTTCCCTTGCTAGAGTTGGCTGACACGAGCCGTCAACAAGGGTTATGTACTCGTTGTGTTCCCGTGGAACAAGAGGGGAACGATATATTCGCGCCGATTTGGCAACGCCTTGGCGCAAATCCTTAGCTTATCTCGCTTTTCTCGCAGTATGCGCGGCCGGCAGGATGGTGCGCAAACGGCGTTATCCACGACGCGGATGGGTTTCCCGCCAAATTGGACGCGCTTCCGTGAAGCGTTGCTTGTGATCGAATCGCGGCGCCCTGCCTTTCACAGATCGCAGAGCCGGCCGGCGTCATTGCAAGAATGCAGAATATCTATAAAGTTAATCCGGACCGTATATCGAAAGTTACTGCCAAATGTCTCAATCCCGTAAGCCGCAGTCTGCGGCCGGTGGCGGCGGCGGGGGCAGACCAGGTAGCCCGCCCCCGGGCGCGAAGCCGAAAGGCCCGCGCCAGGAAGTCGTCAGTGCACGTACGCTATACTTCGGGAATGGCGATCCAGCGCCCGAAACCGCGCTCGCTCGTGCGATCTCGGGCCGGGTTCAGCTCCACCGCATTACCGACGATTACATCGGCCATATCGATGACAGTCGGGAATACTATAACACGCTTTTCGTCATTGGCAGCGACCCTGTCCGGATCCGCAAGCTCATGCGCATCTATCGCCCCTTGCTGAAAATGAAGGCCAAGATAGTCATCATGCGCGAAGTACGGCCAAGCGTGAAAGCGCAGTTGCTCAATGCCGGTTTCGACGATGTCTTCGATCGTGAAATGCCGGTCGCCGAGGCTGCAGCGCGGGTGCGAGCCGTGCTGGGCCGCATCGCCCAGAGCCAGCAGTCGAAGGTCGTCGAGGAAGTCAGGGACCTGCATCTTCAGCACTTCACCCGAGAGCCACTGCTCGGCCGCGAGGCGCGTGTCCTGTCCATGCTCGTGGCCGCGCGCGGGTCACCTGTGCGGAGCAGCCAGCTTGCCATCAGTGGCCGTTCGACGCATCGACCGATCAGCACGAAGTCGCTGCAAGTCCTGATTTCCGGCCTGCGCTCCAAGCTGCGTCCAAATCTGCGGATCGTCAGTCAGGGCCCTGCAGGTTACTCTCTGCAGGAGATCTCTCCGGTCCGGTCATTGCTCGACAGCGCCTCCAAGATAACTTGAGCAACCGACCGTCTGACCCGAGGGTGCCCCGTTCGGCACCCCCGGTTCTCCAGCCTCGCCTTGCGGATCAGACGACGCCGAAGGCCAGCATCGCATCCGCCACCTTCTTGAAGCCGGCGATATTCGCTCCCTTGACGTAGTCGATATAGCCGCCGCCCTGATCGCCATAGGCGAGGCACGACTTGTGGATGCCCGACATGATGTCCTTGAGCATCTGCTGGAGTTCTTCCTCCTTCCACGAGCGGCGTTCGGAGTTCTGGCTCATTTCGAGGCCGGAGACGGCCACGCCGCCAGCGTTGGAGGCCTTGCCTGGCGCGTAAAGGATCTTGGCTGCCTTGAAGACATGCACACCGTCAAGATCGGTCGGCATGTTGGCACCCTCGGCCACCGCCTTGCAGCCGTTGGCGATCAACATGCGCGCATCATCGCCGAGCAGTTCGTTCTGGGTCGCGCAGGGCAGCGCGACGTCGCAAGGCACGCCCCATGGCGTCTGGCCGGCCACGAATGTCGCCTTCGGGAACGCCGTGACATATTCCTCGATCCGGCCGCGACGGTGGGTCTTGTGCGTCTTCACCCAGTCGATCTTTTCCTGATCGATACCGTCGGGGTCGTGGATGTAGCCCCCCGAATCCGACAGTGTCAGGACCTTGCCGCCCAGTTGCACGATCTTCTCGGCGGCATGGGTTGCCACGTTGCCGGAGCCGGAGATCACCGCTGTCTTGCCCGTGAGGTCTTCTCCCTTCGTCGCCAGCATGTTGGCCAGGAAGTAGACCGCGCCATAACCGGTCGCCTCGGTGCGGATCAGGGAACCGCCCCATTCGAGGCCCTTGCCGGTCAGCACGCCTGTGAAGTTGTTGGTGATGCGCTTGTACTGGCCGAACATGAAGCCGATCTCGCGCCCGCCTACGCCGATGTCGCCTGCGGGAACGTCAATGTCGGCACCAATGTGGCGGTAGAGTTCGGTCATGAAGCTCTGGCAGAAGCGCATGATCTCCCGCACGCTCTTGCCCTTGGGATTGAAGTTCGATCCACCCTTGCCACCCCCCATCGGCAGGCCGGTCAGCGCGTTCTTGAAGGTCTGCTCGAATGCAAGGAACTTCAGCACGGATTCGGTGACGGAAGGATGGAAGCGGATGCCGCCCTTGTAGGGACCGATCGCATTGTTGTTCTGCACGCGCCAACCGCGTTGCACGCGAATGTTGCCGTTGTCGTCCTCCCAGCAAACGCGGAACGAGACCACGCGATCCGGCTCGGCAATGCGACGCAGGATCTGCTGCGAGTGATACTCCTCCTTGTCCTGCATGAACTCGAAGATGTCTTCAGCAACCTCCTGAACCGCCTGGACGAATTCCGGCTGATACGGATTGCGCTTCTTCACGCCCTCCATGAAGGTCGGCAGGTCAACATGATCGGATACGGCCACGGTACTCTCCCCCAAGTCGGAGCCTCTGTCGGCTCACGATATGCATGCCGGTAGCGGCGGGTGCGGCCCGTTATTCGCCCAACTCGGAGAGGTTCCGAGTCGCGCTGTTGTTGGCATTCAGATTAACGCCTTTTGCGCCGTGGGAAAGCGGCGATGCTTGCCCTCACCGCCCAGGCGGCAAGCGATCGTCCTTCTTCTTGAAAAGCTGGTCGAGCGCCGACTTCACCGACTCACCGGCCGCTGCGTCATCCCTTGTCGGATCGGGGGTGTAGGTCGGTGCATCTTCTTCTGGTGGTGGTGCCACGTCTGTGGCACTGTCGTTCGCACCCGGCCTGGTTCCGGCAACCGAGGCTTCCGGGGCCAGCGGCTCCGTCGAAAGCAGCTTGGTGTCAACCGGACTCGCTGGTCCGATAAGTTTGGTCAAACCGCTGATCTGCTCGCCCAGGACCTTGTCGACGGCCCCCGAAATGGTGTCGGTCTTGTAGCGCATGAAGCCGCCGACAACATATTCCCAGAGAACGCGGGTCGACTTTCCACCGCTGCCCTCCACTGGCTTGAATGTTACCGTCATGGTCCCGTTCACCGCCTCGGACTGCAGCGGGCCAAGCCCGCCCACCAGCCTGAGGGCACGGTAAGGTTCGGCGTAAATCACGCGCATGTGCATGACAGAACCCGGCTTCTGCGTAGCCGGAGCGCCCTTCGGAACGGGCAGCTTCTCGCAGAAGCAGCCGTTTGCACTCGCATCCAGGGAAAGATTGGCCGCCTCGCCGGAAAACGTGTGCTGCGGGTTCCACCACAGCGACGGCGTCGTAAAGGCCTTCCATGCCTCTGCCGGGCTGGCGGCGACTTCCCCGGTGACGCGAATAACGAAACCGGAATCGGTCCGTGCCGTGACTTCAGCCCGGGCAGGCACCGATGCAACAACGGCGAGGCCACCAAGCCCCGCCGTCAGGATATACCACAGCTTGCCCATCACGCGCCTCCGCCCGCTCCGGGACGGGCGGGTCACGCTCGAGTGTTAGCGCTTGCCGAGGATAGCCTCAATGGCTGCCGTCACGTCGTCCATGTCCGCCATGCCGTCAACGCGGGCGACGATACCCTGCGCTTCATAGATCGGCAGGATCGGCGCGGTCTTGGCCCGATACTCGGCCATGCGCGTGCGCACGGTTTCCTCGTTGTCGTCAGGGCGGCGCTTGAATTCATGCCCTCCGCACTTGTCGCAGGTGCCTGAGACTGCAGGCTTCTCAAAGGTGTCGTGATAGCCCTTGCCGCAGGTTGCGCAGGTGTAACGGCCGGTGATGCGCTCGACCAGTGCATCCTCGTTGACGTCGAGTTCGATCACGTGGTCCAGCTTCTTGCCGCGCGAAGCAAGCAGTTCACCCAGCGATTCGGCCTGGGGCGCCGTGCGAGGGTAACCGTCGAAGATCGCGCCCTGCCCCTCGGGCATGGCATCGAGCTCGTCACCGATCAGCGCTGATACGATCTCGTCAGAGACCAGCTCGCCCGCTTCCATCACAGCCTTGGCCTTGAGACCGACCGGCGTCTGCGCCTTCACGGCCGCGCGCAGCATATCGCCCGTGGAGAGCTGCTTCATGCCGTGGCGTTCGACCAGACGCTGGGCCTGGGTGCCCTTGCCCGCGCCCGGAGGCCCCAAAAGGATGATGTTCAAGGTACCGTCCCCCTCATGCGGCTGCTGCTGTCAGCGCAGCCTGCCCTTCAGTTTCGCCTTCTTGATCAGATCGCCATACTGGTGGGCCAGCAGGTGCGACTGGATCTGCGTGATGGTGTCGACCGTGACGTTGACCACGATCAGCAGGCTGGTGCCGCCGAAGAACAGCGTTCCCATGCCCGTCTCCGCCATGATGAATTCCGGCACGACGCAGACCACGGTGATATATGCCGCACCCAGCACGGTGATGCGAGTTAGCACATAGTCCAAGTAGTTCTGGGTGTTCTTGCCAGGACGGATACCAGGAATGAACCCGCCGTTCTTCTTGAGGTTCTCGGCTGTCTCCTCGGGATTGAAGACCACGGCCGTGTAGAAAAACGCGAAGAAGATGATCCCCAGCGCATAGAGCAGCATGTAGAGCGGCTTGCCGTGGCCGAGGTACTGGTTCAGCGTCACGATCGCCTGGCCCATCGTGGTGTCGGGCGAGATCGAGTTGCCGGCAAACTGCGTGATCGTCAGAGGCAGCAGCAGCAGCGAGCTGGCAAAGATCGGCGGAATGACGCCAGCAGTGTTGAGCTTCAGCGGCAGGTGGCTGCGGTCGGCGTTCATCATGCCGCGCTGCGTGGCGCGTTTGGGGTACTGGATCAGCAGGCGCCGGGTCGCGCGCTCGAAGAAGCAGATGCCGAGTACCAGCGCGATCAGCATGATCACGATGCCGACGATAAGGAACGGCGAGATCGAGCCGGTACGCCCGCCTTCGAACAGATTGCCGAAGAACTTGGGCAACTGCGCGACGATACCGGCCATGATGATCAGAGAAACACCGTTGCCGATTCCGCGCGAGGTGATCTGCTCGCCAAGCCACAGCAGGAACATCGTCCCACCGATCAGCGAGATGACGGCACCGACCCGGAACAGCATGCCCGGGTTCACGACAGCCTGCAGCCCGCTCGACGCGCCGTATGCTTCAAGCCCGGAGGCGAGCACCCAGCCCTGGATGGCGGTCAGCAGCACCGCGCCATAGCGGGTGTACTGGTTGAGCTTCTTGCGCCCGCTTTCGCCTTCCTTCTTCATCGCGGCGAGCGCCGGATGGAGCGAGGCGGCAAGCTGCACCACGATCGACGCGGTGATGTAGGGCATCACGCCGAGCGCGATCAGGCTCATGCGCTCGAGCGAACCGCCCGAAAAAGCGTTGAAGATGTCGAGAACGCCGCCGCGCGTCTGGTCGTAAAGCGTCTCCAGGATCAGCGGATTCACGCCGGGCAGCGGCACGAAGCTGAGGAACCGGAAGACGATGAGCGCGCCCACCGTGAACCAGATGCGCTTCTTGAGCTCGGTTGCCTTGGAGAAGTTGGCCAGACTGAGGTTGCTGGCGATGTTGTCGGCGCGTGATGCCATTTCGGGGTTCTAAGCCTTGCTGCGAAACCGGGCCTGCTGGCCGCGTGCGTTTCGGACGTCTTGAGCTAGCCCATATAGTGCGGGGTGACGAAAGTCGAACCCCTGCAAGCCGAAATCCCCGCCCGACTAGCGAGCGGGGATCGGAACTGGCTTACTTGGCCCTGTTGGCCGCAGCGCGAGCGGCCTTCTTCTCGGCTTCGCTCGGGCCGGTTTCGATGACCGAGACCGAACCGCCAGCCTTCTCGACAGCAGCCACGGCGCCCTTCGAGGCACCAGCGACCGAGAACGCGACCTTGGTGGTCAGTTCGCCCTTGCCGAGGAGACGGACGCCATCCTTGCCACCGCGAGCAAGGCCAGCAGCCTTGAGAGCGGCGTGGTCAACGGTGCCCGAGACGTCGAGCTTGCCGGCATCGATCATCTTCTGGATCATGCCGAGGTTCACTTCGGCGTAGTCCTTGGCGAAGATGTTGTTGAAGCCGCGCTTCGGGATGCGCATGTGAAGCGGCATCTGACCGCCTTCGAAGCCGTTGATGCTGACGCCCGAACGTGCCTTCGCACCCTTCTGGCCGCGACCGGCAGTCTTGCCCTTGCCCGAGCCGATACCACGGCCGACGCGCATGCGGCCCTTGCGGGCGCCGTAGTTGTCGTTGAGTTCGTTCAGTTTCATGTTCTGCACTCGCTTTCGCTTTGAGACGCGCTTTGGAAAGGGCGCCGCCTAGCCGATCAGGCCGGGCTTGTCACCCCCTCACGGGACTGAAGGCACCGCGCCGCCGAGCCCCAAAGGAAAACCCCGGCACGGGGCCGGGGCGTCCTTTTTCCCAACGGGGAGCAATGGTCAGTCGACCACGGCCACCATGTGGGGAAGCTTGGCAATGGCGCCACGCACTTCGGCCGTGTCTTCCAACTCGACCACGCGGTGCATCTTGCCCAGGCCCAGGCCGATCAGAATCTTCTTCTGGCTTTCCGGGCGACGGATCGGCGAACCGATCTGCTTGATCTTGATCGTTGCCATGACCGATTACTCCGTGATGGCTTCGGCAGCGGCTTCGGCTTCGACCTGCGAAGCGCCACCACGGCCGAGGAGATCGGCGACCTTCTTGCCACGACGCTGCGCAACCGACTTCGGCGAAGTCTGATCGGTCAGCGCGTCGAAGGTTGCGCGGATCATGTTGTAGGGGTTCGAGGTGCCGACCGACTTGGTCACCACGTCAGCAACGCCAAGGCTTTCGAACACGGCGCGCATCGGGCCACCGGCGATGATGCCGGTACCGGCCGGAGCCGAACGCACGTTGACCTTGCCAGCGCCGAAACGGCCCTTGCCGTCGTGGTGCAGGGTGCGGCCTTCCTTGAGCGGCACGCGGACCATTGCACGCTTTGCAGCGGCAGTAGCCTTGGTGATCGCCTCAGGCACTTCGCGAGCCTTGCCCTTGCCGAAGCCGACGCGGCCCTTGCCATCGCCGACCACGACCAGTGCTGCAAAGCCGAAGCGCTTGCCGCCCTTCACGGTCTTGGAAACGCGGTTGATGTGGACGAGCTTTTCGATCAGCTCCTCGCCACCTTCCTCGTCGTTGTTGCCACGACCGCGACGGTCGTCGCGACGGCCACGGCCACCACGCTCGCCACCACGGTCATTGCCGCCACGGCCGCGGCCACGACCGCGACCTTCGCGCTGCTCACCGCCGGTCGATTCGACCGCGGCTGCGCCTTCCAGGTTGGTTTCGTCAGCCATTGTCAGAACTCCAGCCCGCCTTCACGGGCGGCATCGGCCAGCGCCTTGACGCGGCCATGGAACAGGAACCCGCCGCGATCGAACACGACAGTGGTGATACCGGCGGCCTTGGCCTTCTCGGCGATCTCGGTGCCAACCTTGGCGGCGGCATCGACATTCGCGCCGATCGACTTCTGGCCCTTCACCAGCGTCGAAGCGGCAGCAAGGGTCTTGCCTTCCGCATCGTCGATGATCTGGGCGTAGATGTGACGGCCGGAGCGATGCACCGACAGGCGAGGACGGCCACCCGAGCGCGCCTTGAGCGCAGTGCGGACGCGACGGCGGCGGCGTTCGAAGAGAGACAGCTTTGCCATTACTTCTTCTTCCCTTCCTTGCGGAAGATAAACTCGCCGCGGTACTTGATGCCCTTGCCCTTGTAAGGCTCGGGCTTGCGCCAGCGACGGATCTCGGCGGCAACCTGGCCGACCTTCTGCTTGTCGATGCCCGAGATTTCCACCGTGGTGTTGTCAGGGGTCTTGATCTCGATGCCTTCCGGCACCGCGAAGTCGACGTCGTGGCTGTAGCCAAGCTGCAGCTTCAGGTTCTTGCCCTGGGCGTTGGCGCGGTAGCCGACACCGGTGATCTCGAGGACCTTGGTGTAGCCCTGCGTCACGCCAGTGACGAGGTTGTCGACGAGGGTGCGCTGCATGCCCCAGAACGCGCGAGCGCCCTTGGTGTCGTTCGCAGGCTTCACGAGGATCGTGTCGCCATCGACGGTGTAGCTGATCTCGTCGCGCAGCGTGAGCGTCAGGGTGCCCTTGGGGCCCTTCACGGTCAGCACGCCGTCCGCGATGTTCGCGGTGACGCCACTCGGGATCGCCACCGGCTTCTTGCCGATGCGGCTCATCAGAACACCTCCGCCAGCACTTCGCCACCGACGTTGGCAGCGCGTGCTTCGGCATCCGAAAGCACGCCCTTCGGCGTCGAGACGATGGTGATGCCAAGACCGTTGCGGATCACCGGAAGTTCCTTGGAACCCGAGTAGACGCGGCGGCCAGGCTTGGAGACACGGGCAACATGCTTGATCGCAGGCTGGCCTTCGAAATACTTGAGCTCGATGCGCAGCTGCGGATGGGCGCCAGTGGCGTCCTCCGAGAAACCGCGGATGTAGCCTTCACGCTGAAGGACTTCGAGCACGTGCGCACGCAGCTTCGAAGCGGGCGAAAGGACCGAGTCCTTCTTCGCCTGCTGGCCGTTGCGGATGCGGGTGAGCATATCACCCAGGGGGTCGGTCATAGCCATCGGATGATCCTTACCAGCTCGACTTCGTCAGGCCGGGGATAAGGCCCTTGTTGCCCTTGTCCCGCAGCTCGATGCGGCAAAGGCCGAACTTGCGATAGTAGCCACGCGGGCGGCCGGTGGTTGCACAGCGGTTGCGCACCCGGGTCGGGTTCGCGTTGCGCGGCAGCTCGGCCATCTTCAGGCGGGCGATCAGGCGCTCGGTTTCGTCGAGCGATTCATCGTCGGCCTGGGCCTTGAGCGCAGCGTACTTGGCCGCGTACTTCTGAACGAGCTTCTTGCGCTTCTCGTTCTTGTTGATGGAACTCAGTTTCGCCATGGACTTAAGCTCTCTTCTTCAATTCTGGATCACGCGGCCTGCTGCTCTTCAGCAGCTTCCTGCGGGAACGGGAAACCGAACAGGCGAAGCAGCTCGCGGGCTTCCTCGTCCGTCTTCGCGGTCGTGGTGACGATGATGTCCATGCCACGCACCTTCTCGATCTGGTCGTAGCTGATCTCGGGGAAGATGATCTGCTCTTTCAAACCCATCGCGTAGTTGCCGCGACCATCGAACGACTTCGGGTTCAGACCACGGAAGTCGCGGATGCGGGGCATTGCGATGGTGATGAGGCGGTCGAGGAATTCGTACATACGTTCGCGGCGCAGGGTGACCTTGCAACCGATCGGCATGCCTTCACGCAGCTTGAACTGCGCGATCGACTTCTTCGCCTTGGTGATGACAGGCTTCTGACCGGCGATCAGCTCCATTTCGGCAGCTGCGGTCGTGACCTTCTTCTTGTCCTGGCTCGCTTCGCCCACACCCATGTTGAGCGTGATCTTTTCGATGCGCGGGATCTCGAGCGCGTTCTTGTAGCCGAACTTGGCCTGCATCGCAGCTGCGATTTCGGCATCGTACTTGCCCTTCAGACGCGGAGTGTACTTGTCAGCCATCGATGGCCTCCCCGGACTTGACGGCCACACGGACCTTCTTGCCGTCCTTGGTCTCGAAGCGGACGCGGGTGGGCTTGCCATCCTTGTCGGCGACCGAAACCTTGGAGATGTGCAGCGGAGCCTCGAAGCGGTCGATGCCGCCCTGGGGGTTCTGCTGGCTCGGCTTGCGGTGACGGGCAGCGATGTTCACGCCCTGCACGACGACCTTCTCATCCTTCGGAAGGACCTGGAGAACGGTGCCGGTGCGGCCCTTGTCCTTGCCCGAACGGACGACGACGGTGTCGCCCTTCCTGATCTTCGCGGCAGCCATTACAGCACCTCCGGAGCGAGCGAGATGATCTTCATGAAGCCCTTGCCGCGGAGTTCGCGAACCACGGGGCCGAAGATACGCGTGCCGATCGGCTCTTCGTTCTTGCCGACCAGAACGGCGGCATTGCTGTCGAAGCGGATGACCGAACCGTCGGTGCGACGGACGTCCTTCTTCGTGCGAACGATGACGGCGCGGTGCACGTCGCCCTTCTTAACGCGGGCGCGCGGCTGCGCTTCCTTGACCGACACCACGATGATGTCGCCGACGCTTGCGAACCGACGCTTCGAGCCACCCAGCACCTTGATGCACTGGACGCGCTTTGCGCCGCTGTTGTCCGCCACGTCGAGATTGGATTGCATCTGGATCATTGATCCGGTTCCTTCTCACTGGCTTGCCGGAACCAGTCCGGCAGTTCCAAAACAGTAGCCGGGGCCGCTACACGACTTGAGC
Organism: Novosphingobium sp. GW835-FHT14H07; assembly: GCF_058793515.1. Lineage (NCBI taxonomy): Bacteria > Pseudomonadati > Pseudomonadota > Alphaproteobacteria > Sphingomonadales > Sphingomonadaceae > Novosphingobium > Novosphingobium sp. GW835-FHT14H07. The sequence continues at coordinate 10,681 of NZ_JBXAFX010000014.1, read as the reverse complement.
CGCGAAGCAACCCCAAACTTTGGCTGACGACCTTATCAGACGTCCGCTTCGATGGCGGTGCCCTTGCCGGCCTGGACGCGGTCGATGACCTTCCACGTCTTCAGCTTCGAGATCGGCGCGGTCTCTTCGATGCGCACGGTCTCGCCGGTCTTGAAGGCATTCGCCTCGTCGTGGGCGTGATACTTCTTCGAGCGACGGATGATCTTCCCGTAGAGCGGGTGCTTCACCTTGCGCTCGACCTTCACGACCACGGTCTTGTCGGTCTTGTCGGACACCACGGTGCCGATCAGAATACGCTTGGGCATATTGGCTTCCTTACGCCTGGGCCGACTGAGAACGCTCAGTCTGCAGCGTCTTGATGCGCGCGATGTCGCGACGGACTTCCTTGATGCGCGCGGGGCGCTCAAGCTGGTTCGTCGCGCCCTGGAAACGCAGGTTGAACTGCTCGCGCTTGAGCTCGGCGAGTTCAGCGTTCAGCTGGTCGTCGCTCTTGGCGCGAAGGTCTTCGATCTTGGCCATCATTCGACTCCCAATCACTCGCCACCAAGGTGCGAAGTGTCACCCAGGCGGGCAACGACCTTCGTCTTGATCGGCAGCTTCATCGCGGCGCGGCTGAATGCCTCGGCCGCGAGCGGGCCGGGGACGCCGTCCAGTTCGAACAGGATGCGACCCGGCTTCACGCGGGCTGCCCAGTATTCGATCGAGCCCTTGCCCTTGCCCTGGCGGACTTCGGCGGGCTTCTTCGAGACCGGCACGTCCGGGAACACGCGGATCCACAGACGGCCCTGACGGCGGATGTGGCGCGTGATCGCACGACGGGCCGCTTCGATCTGGCGAGCGGTAACGCGCTCCGGCTCAAGGGCCTTGAGGCCGTAGGAGCCGAAGTTCAGGTCCGTACCACCCTTGGCAACGCCGTGGATGCGGCCCTTGAAGGCCTTACGGAACTTGGTCTTCTTCGGTTGCAACATGGTGCTTCTCTACCCTCTAGGCTCAGCGTGCCGGACGGACGCCGGAAGTCTGGGCTTCCATCATCAGTCGGTCCTGCGCCATCGGATCATGACCGAGGATCTCACCCTTGAAGATCCAGGTCTTGATGCCGATCACGCCATAGGCGGTGTGGGCTTCGGCTTCCGCGTAGTCGATGTTCGCGCGCAGCGTGTGCAGCGGAACGCGACCTTCGCGGTACCATTCGACGCGGGCGATTTCCGCACCGCCGAGACGACCGCCGCAGGTGATCTTGATGCCTTCGGCACCAAGACGCAGGGCGGACTGCACGGCGCGCTTCATCGCACGACGGAAGGCAACGCGGCGGACCAGCTGGTCGGCAACGCCTTGGGCGACGAGCTTGCTGTCGATTTCCGGCTTGCGGATCTCGACGATGTTCAGCTTCACGTCGCTGCCGGTCATCGTGGCAAGCTTCGAGCGAAGCTTCTCGATGTCGGCGCCCTTCTTGCCGATGATGACGCCCGGACGGGCGGCATAGATCGATACGCGGCACAGCTTGGCAGGACGCTCGATCACCACCTTCGAAATCGCTGCCTGCGGCAGGTTCGTGACGATGAACTTGCGGATCTCAAGGTCTTCCTTGAGCATCTGCGCATAGTTGCGACCTTCCGCGTACCAGCGGCTGTCCCAGGTGCGGTTGATCTGCAGGCGCAGACCGATGGGGTTCGATTTATGACCCATGATCAGGCCTCCTCAACTTCGCGGACCACGATCCGCAGCCGCGAGAACGGCTTGAGGATGCGGGTCGACTTGCCGCGACCACGGGTGTGGAAGCGCTTCATCGTGATCGACTTGCCGACCGAGGCTTCCGCCACGACCAGAGCGTCGACGTCGAGGTTGTGGTTGTTTTCCGCATTGGCGATCGCCGAAGCGAGAACCTTGCGGGCGTCAACAGCCATGGCCTTCTTCGAGAACGCGAGGATGTTCATCGCGTCTTCGGCCTTGTGACCGCGGATCAGCGCAGCAACGAGGTTCAGCTTCTGGGCCGAACCACGGATCTGCGTGCCGACCGACAGCGCTTCCTTGTCGCCAACGCGACGGGGTGCCTTAGGCTTGCTCATCAGCGCTTGCCCTTCTTGTCAGCGGCGTGACCCGGGAAAGTGCGCGTGGGTGCGAACTCGCCGAGCTTGTGGCCGACCATCTCTTCCGAGACGGAAACCGGGATGAACTTGTGCCCGTTGTAGACGTTGAACGTCAGGCCAACGAACTGCGGAATGATGGTCGAACGACGCGACCAGGTCTTGATGGCGCCAGCGCGCGATCCTGCATCGTGAGCGGCTTCCGCCTTCTTCAGCAGATGCAGGTCGACGAAGGGGCCCTTCCAGACGGAACGTGCCATGTGGTCTTACCTCTTCTTCTTCGCGTGGCGCGAACGGATGATCATCTTGTCCGTCGACTTGTTGTGACGGGTGCGGGCGCCCTTGGTCGGCTTGCCCCACGGAGTCACAGGATGACGGCCACCCGAAGTACGGCCTTCACCACCACCGTGCGGGTGGTCGACCGGGTTCTTGGCAACGCCGCGGGTCAGCGGACGCTTGCCCAGCCAGCGATTGCGACCGGCCTTGGCAAGGTTCGTGTTGGCGTTGTCGGGGTTCGACACGGCACCGACGGTGCCCATGCAGTCACCACGCAGGTAGCGCTGCTCGCCCGAGTTCAGGCGAACGATGACCATGCCGCGGTCACGACCGACGAGCTGGACATAGGTGCCTGCCGAACGTGCGATCTGCGCGCCCTTGCCCGGCTTCATCTCCACGTTGTGGATGATGGTGCCGACCGGCATCTGCGACAGCAGCATGGCATTGCCAGGCTTCACGTCGGTCTTCTCTCCGGCGACAACGGTATCGCCAACGGCGAGACGCTGCGGAGCGATGATGTAGGTCTGCTCGCCGTCCTCATACTTGATGAGAGCGATGAACGCCGTGCGGTTCGGGTCATATTCCAGACGCTCGACGGTAGCCGGCATGTCCCACTTGCGACGCTTGAAGTCAATGTAGCGGTACTTCTGCTTGTGACCACCGGCGATGCCACGCGAGGTGACATGGCCCTTGTTGTTGCGGCCGCCGGTCTTCGACTTGCCTTCTGTCAGCGCCTTGACCGGCTTGCCCTTCCACAGCGACGACTTGTCGACGAGGATCAGGCCGCGCCGGGCGGGGCTGGTCGGATTGTAGCTCTTGAGTGCCATGGTCTAGCCTCAGATCCCGCTGGTGACGTCGATCGACTGGCCAGCAGCCAGGGTCACGACAGCCTTCTTGACGTCGGAGCGCTTGTAGGGCTTGCCCTTCCAGCGCTTGGTCTTGCCCTTCTGGGTCAGGGTGTTCACCTTGGTGACCTTGACGTTGAACAGGGCTTCGACCGCTGCCTTGATCTCCGGCTTGGTCGCCTTTTCGGCAACCTTGAAGACCACGGCGTTGTTTTCGCTGAGCAGCGTCGCCTTTTCCGTGATGTGGGGTGCCACGATCACGTCATAGTGACGCGTGTCGATTGCGTTAGCCATTGAAACGCGCCTCCAGCTTTTCGACAGCAGAGCGCGTCAGCACCAGCGTGTCATGCTTCAGGATGTCGTAGACGTTGGCGCCGATGGCAGGCAGCACGTTCACGCCGACGATGTTGCGGGCGGCCTTGGCGAAGTTGTCGTTCACGGCGTCACCGTCGATCACGAGAACCTTCTTGCCCCAGTTGGCCTTCGACAGCTGGCCGACGAGAGCCTTGGTCTTGGCGTCGATGTCGAGCGAGTCGACCACGACGAGACCAGCCTTGGCCTTCGACGAGAGAGCCATCTTGAGACCGAGCGCACGGACCTTCTTGTTCAGCGAGATGTTGAACTCGCGGACACGCGGACCGTGAGCCTTGCCACCGCCGATGAATATCGGCGCCTTGCGGTCACCGTGACGAGCCGTACCGCCGCCCTTCTGGCGACCGAACTTCTTGCCGGTGCGGGCAACGTCCGAACGCTCGCGCGCCTTGCGGGCAATGCCGCGACGGTTTTCGAGCTGCCAGGTGACGACGCGGTGCAGGATGTCGGCGCGCGGTTCGAGACCGAACACGTCGTCCGACAGTTCCACTTCGCCCTTGCCGGCGGTGCCGTCGAGATTGAGGACCTGAACCTTCACGACTTAGCCCTCCTGACCTTCGGTGGCTTCGACAGCCGCAACTTCTGCGGGAGTGTCGGCAGCTGCCGAGTCATTGCTGTTTGCGGCCTGCTTGAGGCCTGCGGGATAGGGCGCTTCAGCGTGGCGCGAGACCTTCACGGCGTCGCGCACGAGGAGCCAGGCGTTCTTCGAACCGGGCACCGAGCCCTTCACGAAGATCAGGCCACGCTCGTCGTCGGTGCGGACGACTTCGAGGTTCTGCTGGGTGCGCTGACGGTCGCCCATGTGACCGGCCATCTTCTTGTTCTTGAAGACGCGGCCCGGGTCTTGGCGATTACCGGTCGAACCGTGTGCACGGTGCGAGATCGAGACACCGTGGGTGGCGCGCATACCGCCGAAGCCCCAGCGCTTCATCGCGCCCTGGAAGCCCTTGCCCTGGGTGTTGCCGGTGATGTCGACATACTGGCCAGGGACGAAGTGCGAAGCGGCGATGGTCGAGCCGACATCGAGCAGCGCATCTTCAGCGACGCGGAACTCGGCGACTTCCATCTTCAGCGGAACCTCTGCCTTGGCAAAGTGTTCGCGCTGCGGCTTGGCAACGTTCTTCTGCTTGGCTTCGCCTGCACCGAGCTGAACCGCGACGTAACCGTCACGGTCTTCAGTGCGAACCGAAACCACCTGGCAATTTTCAAGCGACAGGACAGTGACCGGCACGTGCCGACCATCTTCCTGGAAAAGGCGGGTCATCCCCACCTTCTTCGCGATCACGCCGGTGCGCATGATCCATACTCCATAACAGAGGCATGCCGGGCCCATCCCGACATGCGTGTTCAGCCCGTATGTGAAGCGCGCCCCCGACCGGGCTGAATGCCCCCGCCTGAACGGGAGCAATCGGGGGACGCTTGCCCGGCATGGTCCAAAAGGACGGTGCCGGAGGTATCCCATTGTCAACGAGGCTTTTGTTACCCCGGAAACTCTGGCCTTTCACCGGACCTCAGTCCTGGCGAAAGTCTGGGCCGGAACGTGTCCGGCCAGAAACCTTGGGTCGATGCGGACGACCCGGCCGGAGCGGACACTGCCGTGGCAGCTCGCTCGATCAGCGGCCTCAGGCCAGCTTGATCTCGACGTTGACGCCGGCCGCGAGGTCCAGCTTCATCAGCGCGTCGACAGTGGCCGCATTGGGCTGCACGATGTCGAGCAGGCGCTTGTAGGTGCGAACTTCGAACTGCTCACGCGACTTCTTGTCGATGTGAGGACCGCGGTTCACGGTGAACTTCTCGATGCGCGTCGGGAGCGGAATGGGGCCCCGGATCAGCGCGCCGGTGCGGCGGGCGGTATCTGCAATTTCTCCAGTGGCCTGGTCGAGCACACGATGATCAAAGGCCTTGAGGCGAATGCGGATATTCTGGGCGTCCATGTCCGTTTACCGATGCGAAAGAGCAAAACAAAAAAGCCAGTCGACCTGCCCTCTACCCCACCCCTTTTACGAAGCTCGGGGAGAGCGGGCCGACTGTCCAATAGCGATCAGTCAGTAAGAAACCGACCGGCGGGAAGAGCGAATCTCCCCGCCGGTGCGCGGCCTATATTACTTCGTGATCTTGCTGACAACCCCCGAACCGACGGTGCGGCCGCCTTCGCGAATTGCGAAGCGGAGACCTTCGTCCATTGCGATCGGAGCGATCAGCTTGACCGACAGCGTGACGTTGTCGCCAGGCATGACCATCTCGGTGCCCTCGGGGAGGATCACTTCGCCGGTCACGTCGGTGGTGCGGAAGTAGAACTGCGGGCGGTAGTTGGCGAAGAACGGCGTGTGACGGCCACCTTCGTCCTTCGACAGCACGTAGACCTCGGCCGAGAACTCGGTGTGCGGCTTGACCGAACCGGGCTTGCAGAGGACCTGGCCGCGCTCAACGTCTTCACGCTTCACGCCGCGAACCAGTGCACCGATGTTGTCGCCAGCTTCACCCTGGTCGAGCAGCTTGCGGAACATTTCGACGCCGGTGACGGTGGTCTTGGTGGTGTCCTTGAGGCCGACGATCTCGACTTCCTCACCAACCTTGACGATGCCGGTTTCGACGCGGCCGGTCACAACCGTACCACGACCCGAGATCGAGAACACGTCTTCGACCGGCATCAGGAACGGCTTGTCGGTCGGACGCGGCGGCTGCGGGATGTAGCTGTCGACAGCTTCCATCAGCGCGTTGATCGAATCGCGACCGATGTTGTCGTCGCGGCCTTCGAGAGCGGCCAGAGCCGAACCCTTGACGATCGGAATATCGTCGCCCGGGAAGTCGTACGACGACAGCAGTTCGCGAACTTCGAGTTCGACGAGCTCGAGGATTTCCTCGTCGTCGACCTGGTCGACCTTGTTCATGTACACGACCAGAGCCGGCACGCCGACCTGACGGGCGAGCAGGATGTGCTCGCGGGTCTGCGGCATCGGGCCGTCAGCAGCGTTCACGACCAGGATCGCGCCGTCCATCTGGGCGGCACCGGTGATCATGTTCTTGACGTAGTCGGCGTGACCCGGGCAGTCGACGTGCGCGTAGTGACGGTTGGCGGTCTCGTACTCGACGTGTGCGGTCGAGATGGTGATGCCGCGCTCGCGCTCTTCCGGAGCCTTGTCGATGTTCGCGTAGTCGGTGAACGTTGCGCCACCGGTCTCAGCGAGAACCTTGGTGATGGCAGCGGTCAGCGTGGTCTTGCCGTGGTCGACGTGACCGATGGTGCCGATATTGCAGTGCGGCTTGGTCCGCTCAAACTTAGCCTTGGCCATTGTTCAAACCTTCTTTTCGTATGTGTGCAGATACTGCGGGAAATGGACGGCACCCGCTGAATCGAGCGCCGCCCCTAATGCTATCCGTGCTCTTATGCAAGCTTCGCCTTGAGCTCGGTCGCGACGTTCGCCGGGACCTCGTCGTAGTGGTCGAAGAACATCGAGTAGTTTGCACGGCCCTGGGTGAACGAGCGCAGCTGGTTCACGTAGCCGAACATGTTCGCCAGCGGGACCATGGCGGTAACAGCCTGGGCGTTGCCGCGACTGTCGGTGCCCTGGATCTGGCCACGACGCGAGTTGATGTCGCCGATCACGTCACCGAGGTATTCCTCAGGCGTGATCACCTCGACCTTCATGATCGGCTCGAGCAGCTTGATGCCGGCCTTCTGGGCGGCTTCGCGCATGGCACCGCGGGCGCAGATTTCGAAGGCCAGGGCCGACGAGTCGACGTCGTGGTACGCGCCGTCATAAAGCAGGACTTCGAAGTCGATGATCGGGAAGCCGATCAGCGAGCCCGTCAGCGCGGTTTCGCGGAAGCCCTTTTCGATCGCGGGGATATATTCCTTGGGAATGTTACCGCCCTTGATCTCGTCCTTGAAGACGAAGCCCGAACCACGCTCGCCCGGCGTCACCTTGACCTTGACGCGACCGAACTGGCCGGTGCCGCCCGACTGCTTCTTGTGGGTGTGGTCAAGATCGACCGGCTTGGCGAGGTATTCGCGATAGGCCACCTGCGGCGCACCGACGTTCGCCTCGACCTTGAACTCGCGCTTCATGCGGTCGACAAGGATTTCGAGGTGAAGTTCGCCCATCCCCTTGATGATCGTCTGGCCCGATTCGTGATCGGTCGAAACGCGGAACGAGGGGTCCTCAGCCGAGAGACGGTTGAGCGCGATGCCCATCTTCTCCTGGTCGGCCTTGGTCTTGGGTTCCACCGAGAGCTCGATGACCGGCTCGGGGAATTCCATGCGCTCGAGGATGATCGGGTGCTTTTCCGAGCAGAGCGTATCGCCCGTGGTCGTCTCCTTCAGGCCCGCGATGGCAACGATGTCGCCGGCGTAGGCCGCATCGATGTCTTCACGGTTGTTGGAGTGCATCAGCAGCATGCGGCCGACCTTCTCCTTCTTGTCCTTCACCGAGTTCAGGTAGCTGCCCTTGGTCAGCGTGCCCGAATAGATGCGGGTGAAGGTCAGGGAGCCGACGAACGGGTCGTTCATGATCTTGAACGCCAGCGCCGAGAACGGCGCGTCGTCCGCGGTCGGACGGCTGTCGGGCTCTTCGGTGTCGGGGTTGATGCCCTGCACGTCCTCGATGTCGAGCGGCGAAGGCAGGTAGTCCACCACCGCGTCGAGCAGGCACTGGACGCCCTTGTTCTTGAACGCCGAGCCGCACAGCACCGGCACGAAGGCCTGGCCGAGCGTACCCTTGCGGATCAGCTTCTTGAGCGTAGCCACGTCGGGCTCGTTGCCCTCGAGGTACGCTTCCATCGCCTCGTCGTCCTGCTCGACGGCGAGTTCGACAAGCTGCGAACGATACAGCGCGGCTTCATCGGCCATGTCGGCCGGGATTTCCTCGTAGAAGAACTCGGCACCGAGCGATTCATCCTTCCAGATGATCGCGCGCTGTTCGACAAGATCGACGAGGCCCTTGAAATCGCTTTCCGCGCCGATGGGCAGGTACAACACCGCCGGCGTAGCACCAAGGCGGTCGATGATCGTCTGGACGCAGTACTTGAAGTTCGCGCCGGTGCGGTCGAGCTTGTTGATGAAGCACATGCGGGGGACGTTGTACTTGTCGGCCTGGCGCCAGACGGTTTCCGACTGGGGCTCCACGCCGGCGACGCCGTCGAAGGCGGCCACGGCACCGTCGAGCACGCGCAGCGAGCGTTCGACTTCGATGGTGAAGTCGACGTGGCCGGGGGTGTCGATGATGTTCAGGCGGTGGTCCTGCCAGAAGCAGGTGGTGGCGGCCGACGTGATCGTGATGCCGCGCTCCTGCTCCTGCTCCATCCAGTCCATGGTAGCGGCGCCGTCATGGACTTCGCCGATCTTGTAGGACTTGCCGGTGTAGTAGAGGATGCGCTCGGTCGTCGTCGTCTTGCCGGCGTCGATGTGCGCCATGATGCCGAAATTGCGATAGCGCTCGAGCGGATGGCTGCGTGCCATGGTGCTATTCCTTGGGTCTATGGGGGAGCCTGAGAGGCTCCGCCCATATGGTTACGGATGTGACCGTTTAAAGACGGACCTTACCAGCGGTAGTGGCTGAACGCGCGGTTGGCGTCGGCCATGCGGTGGGTGTCTTCACGCTTCTTGACGGCGTTGCCACGGTTGTTGGCAGCATCGAGCAGCTCGGCCGAGAGGCGCGCGGCCATCGTGGTTTCGCTGCGGTTGCGCGCCGCGGTGATCAGCCAGCGGATGGCGAGCGCCTGGGCACGCTCGGGGCGAACCTCGACCGGGACCTGGTAGGTCGCACCACCGACGCGGCGCGAGCGCACTTCGATCTGCGGACGGACGTTGTTCAGCGCATCGTGGAAGAGCTGGACCGGGTCCGCCTTCGCACGGGTCTGCATGGTTTCGAGCGCACCATAAACGATGCTTTCGGCAACCGACTTCTTACCATCGAGCATGAGGTTGTTCATGAACTTCGACAGAACCTGATCACCGAACTTCGGATCGGGCAGGATGACCCGCTTTTCCGGACGACGACGACGTGACATACTCTATACTCCTTCGGAGTGCGGTGGCCCCATCCGGGTCCACCTTGCGGCTCCGGCCCGCTCCCCCTCCCGGCCACCCAGAGCTTACCCGCGTAGGGTAGCCGGGAGGGGGAGCGGGCCGCAGCCGGGCCTCGCTAAACCTTACTTCGGACGCTTGGCGCCGTACTTCGAGCGGGACTGCTTGCGGTCCTTGACACCCTGCGTATCGAGCACGCCGCGCAGGACGTGGTAGCGAACGCCGGGAAGGTCGCGAACGCGGCCGCCGCGGATGAGCACGACCGAGTGCTCCTGCAGGTTGTGGCCTTCACCCGGGATGTACGAGATGACTTCGCGGCTGTTGGTCAGGCGGATCTTGGCGACCTTGCGCAGAGCCGAGTTCGGCTTCTTCGGGGTGGTCGTGTAGACGCGGGTGCAGACGCCGCGCTTCTGCGGGTTCTGCTCCATCGCAGGGACCTTGGACTTGGCCTTCTGCGGTTCGCGGCCCTTGCGGACCAGCTGATTGATAGTGGGCATGAAGTACTCTTCACCTGTGATTGTGGCGCTTCGGCCGAAGGTGAAGGAATGCGGGACCCGCAAATGCGCAAACCGGGGAAGCCGAGCCGAGAGGCCCCTTCCCCAACGCAATCACGAACCGAAACGCTCCACCCGCAACTTTCGTCACCGGGTTACTTTGACGGATTACCTGGGAGCCCCAGACGCACCGGCAATGTTCAGCTCAAGCCACCTGCGCAGCGAGGCCGCACCTGTGGAAGGACGCGCCCTTAGGCGGGTTTGGGGGTGGGGTCAAGTTGGTAACGCAGTAACAGATTTGCCCACCAGCAAGCAGCCTAGGAACGTCCGATGTGCTCTGCCCAAGCGCATACCATGATGGGCCGAGTGCAAAAATTCCCAACGAAGCGCATGCAGATAACGGCCCGCACATCAAACCTACCTTGCACAGCTAAATTAAAAAGGTCAGAATAGATCAACAGTGGAGCAGTTCAGGACTTGAAGATTGAGCGATCTAAATATCTTTCTCAGAGCCCGAACCGAAAGTTGTTGAGCAATACCAGCATGTTGTGATTCACGCCTCTTTGCGAAGAGAAGGAGTGAATG